>JAFQKO010000027.1 GCA_017396865.1 Clostridia bacterium
CAAGGTCAATTTCTATACCACCCCCGGCTATTGTGAATAATAATTAAAAAGGAGAATGAAAACCATGGCAAGAATTTGTATCCCCGATTATGAGTATAAAGAGAGAGTGCAGCGTGCCGCCGCTATCCTGCAGCGGGAGGGATTGGATGCCCTGATCGTCAACGGCAACGAGGCCGACTACGCAAACCCCCGCTATTTTTCCGGCTTCTGGCCGCTGTTTGAGCGGGCAGGTGTTGCCATTTCCGCCACCGGTGAGGCGGCCCTGATGGTGGGCCCCGAATCGGCCATCTTCGGTGCCGATCGCAATAAGCTGGATAAGACCTTTGTTCTGACCGCCTATCGCGAGGGCGCAGACCCTGCTTATCCCGAGCTGACCCCCGATACCTTTGAGGACGTATTTAAGTACATCAAGGTAACCGGCAAGCATATCCGCATCGGTATCGCTTCCTTCCTGGATACCTCGGTGACCATTTATAATGCGATCCGCGCCGCCTTCCCCGAAGCGGAGCTGGTGGATGCGGGCAAGATCATGGTCGAGCTGCGCTCCATCAAGAGCGAAAATGAGCTCAACTGCCTGCGGGAGGGCTATCGCATTGCCAATATCGCCACCGAAGAGGTTATCAAGGCCATCCGCCCGGGCATGACCGAGCTGCAGATGGTGGGCGTTGCCCAAAAGGCGGTTTACGAGCACGGCGCAGAATATGAAGGTCTGCCGATGTACGTTTTCTCCGAGGCCTCTACCCGCCATGCCATCTCCCGTTCTTCTTATCGGGAGTTCCAAAAGGGCGATATCGTTCAGCTCAACCTTTCCGCCAAGATCGACGGCTATTCCGCCGCCATCGGCTATCCCATCTGCCTGGGTAAGCTGGAGGGTCAGCGCAAGGATATCGTGCAGTTCTGCCGCGAGGCACATAAGTGGAGCGAGCAGCAGGTCAAGGCAGGTGTTTTCGCCGCCGATATCGCCAAGGGCTTTTATCAGTTCTACGTGGACCACGGCTATGAGAAAAACTACGTTTACGGCCCGCTCCACGGAACCGGTATCATCGAGGTAGAAGCTCCCTGGTGCGAAACCAGCTCCGATTATTTCCTCAAGAGCAATATGTGCTATCAGGTGGATACCTATATCTCTGCCGATACCTTCGGTGTGCGTTGGGAGAAGGGCATCGTCGTTAAGGAAAACGGCTTTGAGATGCTCAGCCCCGAGATCCCCGAAATCTGCCCCGAAAAACTCTTTTAAGGAGAAGCGTTATGCAGATGCTTGAAATGTTCTACGACGAGATTCAAAGCGCCGTAGACCGAAAGGTTCCCTTTATTATCCCCATCGGAACGATGGAATATCATGCCCACCATGCCCCCTGCGGTACCGATACTCTGGTGGTGAACGGTTGCCTGCGGGAGCTGGAAAAGGAAAAGGAGATCGTGGTCTGCCCGCCGATCTGGTACGGTGTTGCCTCCTATGCGGTCTGCGATGCCAAGCCCTCCCATTTCCACGTGGATGAGGATACCTATGCCGATTATCTTTATTGCATCCTGAAATCCATGATCAACGCGGGGCATAAGAATATCTATCTGATCCCCCATCATCAAACCGAGGGTGCGGGACTGATGCCGATGACCATTGCCTGCCATAAGGCGGCAAAAAAGGTTACCATGGAGTATATGGAAGAAAAGCTCGGCCGCGGCTGGTGGGGGAGCGATGATTACGCGACCTACTATGAAGATCTCGGCGGCGGGGACGATCCCTTCTCGTATATCAAGGTGATTCCGCTGATCGGTGCCGAAGCGCAGAAAAAATGCGGCGGCTTCGACCATGCGGGCAAGTGGGAAACCTCCCTGCTGATGGGCACCTATCCCGAGCTGGTGGATCTTTCCCGTTGCGAACGCAATACCGAATGGTTTGCTCAAAGCGCAGTCGAGAGCAGCGAGGAGCTGGGTAAGCATATGGTGGAATGTACCCTCGAATGGCTGCGTGAGGCGATCGTATGACAGAGGCGGAAAAATGCGCCCTCGGCCTGCTCTACGATACCGCCTTTGAGGGGCGGGAGGAGGCGCATATCGCCTGCGCCGATCTTTGCCATCGGTATAACCGTACCCGCCCGTCCAATAAGCGCAAGCGGGAGAAAATCCTGCGGGCGCTGTTCGGCAGGTTGGGTAAAAATCCCTATGTGGAGCCCAATATCTTCTGTGGCTTCGGCAAGCATATCAAGGCGGGGGATAACCTGTTTGTCAATAACAACTGCGTTTTCGTCGATCCCGGTGAGATCACCCTCGGCGATAACGTCATGATCGGTCCCCAATGCGGCTTTTATACCGCCCTGCACCCGCTGGATGCCGAAACCCGTATCAAGGGCTATGAATCCGCCCATCCGATCGTGATCGGCAATAATGTCTGGCTGGGCGGTGGGGTCAAGGTTCTGCCCGGTGTTACCGTCGGCGATAATTCCGTGATCGGCGCCGGTTCGGTGGTCACCAAGGATATCCCGCCCGATTCGCTGGCCTACGGCAATCCTTGCCGTGTTGTCAGGAAACTGAAATAAAAAAGGCTGTAAAAACGCATGCGTTTTTACAGCCTTTTTCAGCGTGTCAAAAAACTGTTTTTAATTTTGACACGCTGAGAGACTGAACAAAAAAGTGTGCCGAATTCGTCGAAATGATCCCGATCGCGTATGTGATACGCTGAGCGGTCATTTCGGCGGATAGCAGAAAAATTTCAATCAAAATCCGCATCACGATGCGGATTTTTTCCTTATAAAATGAACAAGGAGAAAGAGTAGGTGTTTCTTTCTCCTTGCAATCATTAATATTGGCACATACTTTAGGTTTTACCTATTTTTCTGCGGTCGGTGCCTTTTTTGACAGCCTTTTTCTTATGCCATGGTTTGAAGCATTTCTACGGTCACTTCATATTGGCAGGGTTTGTTTTGGGTGAAATTACGGTATTCTTCTTTCATGTAGTTGCCCATGCGGCAGACCTCGTTACCAAAGCTACCCGCGATATGCGGGGTTAAGATGCAGTTTGGTAACGTATACAGCGGACTTTCTTTTTCGGGCGGTTCGGGATCGGTAACGTCTAAGATGGCGGTAAGGTCCGGTCGCGCTTTTAAAGCGGCAATCAAATCGGGCTCTGCCACCTGTGCGCCGCGGCCGGTATTTAAAAAGGTGGCGTAGGGCGGCATTGCTTCGAAAAGCGGGCGGGTCAGCATCCCTTTGGTTTGGGCATTATTGGCAAGGTGGTTGGAAACAACCTGACATTCAGCAAAAATCTTTTCCAGACTTGTTTTTTTTACGTTCAACTCTTTTGCGGTTTCGTCGGGCAAGAACGGATCGAAAACCAAAATCTCAATATTATAGTTTTTAAGCAGTTTTACCACAAGCTTTCCGATCATTCCGGCACCAATGATGCCGACCTTTACGTTGAAATTGCCGGGGTATTTTGCGGATATTGCTTTTGCGGCCGCCTTGTCGGTATAGCGCATGGTTTTAAAAAAACCTTTGTTGGCCAAAATGATCTGTGCAACGGTGTATTCTGCCACCGGCACCGCATTTGCTGCCCAGGCGGAAAAGACCTTCACACCGCAGTTCAAAAAAGGACGGGCAAACTTTTGAACCGATCCCGCACCGTAGAATACCGCCTTCAGGCTTGGAAGGCAGGTTTGGATCTCCTCCTCGGTAAAGATCGGCATCCCCCAAGTGGAAAAGATATATTCCGTCTCCTTAAATAGGTAGGGAGCTTTCAGTACGTCTTCTTTGCTGTAAACGGATTCCTCGGTGCGATAGACGTTTTTGATATTGATCTTTTTTTCGCATAGATAAATCGATTTCATTCTGCAATCTCCTTCAATGCCTGCACTTCGCGTGCCAAAGATTCAAGCTTCCCGTCCGGCATAAATTCCAAAAGTAACGTTTTTTTGCCCGGAAAGCAGGCAAGATAGTCTTTCCAGAGTTGCGTTGCCTCTTGCAATGGATATTTTTCTTTTCCCTTCCAGTTGAAAACGTGCAGATTCACGGTATAGGGCGATAGTAACTTGGCATATGCGATATTTTCCTCGTCGCTCCGATACTGGTTCGGTTGCCAATACATCCGAAAGGCCGGGGAGCCAACAGCCTGCATCAATTCATAGGAAGCTTCTTTGGCATTGGTATAAGTATTGTTGTGGCATTCCATGCAAAGGGTAACGCCGTTTTTTTCGGCAAGTTTCGCCGCCGCATCGCAGGCAGCAAACAGTGCCGTTTTTTGCTCGACGGTATAGTTCTCACTGTTTTTGTCGCCGCACCAAAGCCGCAGAATGTCGGTGCCCAGCGTTTTTGCGGCGGCAATATACGTTTGCAGCTCCTCTGTTGGTGTAACTCCTAATCGAAAGTAGGTGCCGTAGGAGCAGCAAACGACATTGTATTCCCGCTGAAGGGCGGCGATCTCTGCGGCGTTTTCGGGAGGTGCGTGAACGTCGCTGCCCCATTCGATATAGGAAAGCCCGCATTGTTTCATTGCGTTTAGGATTTCTTTGGGTGTATGGTTTCGGAAGGAAACGGAAACCAAGCCGAGATTATGATTCATGACGCTCTTCCTCTATTTCTATTTTCAGTTCTTTTGTGGCAACGGCGTAAACCTTATATCTGCCGTTACGGTTGTAGTAATACTTAAAATCGGGATCGACATCACCCTCAAAGCGGTATTTACAAACGGCGTTTTGGTAGGTGACCGAAATGCAATTTTTGGTTACAGCGATATTCGTTTCATTGGCCCCGTCGAAAGCGAAAACAGGAAGCATAAAGCCGACCTTTTCATAGCCCGAGAGGGAAACGGAAACACCGCATTGCAAAACGGTATAGGTTTGCATCAGGCTGATATCCCCTGCAAACTTCACCTCAAAGACTGCCGATGCCTTGCGCTCGCTACTTTGGGTGCTTACCAAGGTATGGTCGGCATACCGCTCTGCACCGAGCAGTTTTTTCCCGTCAAGCTCCGCATAGCAGCAGATCGACATGGATGATGGGTTTTTATTCTCTAATACATAGTTTGGTTTGCGCGAAAACGGTACGGAAAGGCAGATCGCCGAGGGGCAACCGCGTTTATGCACGCGCCCGAGCCCATTGGCATCATAGTTCGGGTCTGCATTGGTATCAAATTCCAGAAAATAACCGCCGCAGTTCAGAAAAACCTTGTGGAAGCGGTTGCTTGTTTGGAGGGCGTAGCCGCCTTGCTCTGCGGGAGCAACGGTTGGAGCAATGCGAGTATCCCCGAAAAGAAGGGCCGGATAGAGATAGGAGGCAACGGTAATCATATACTTATTGAAATAGCCGTACCCCTCGCATCCGATCTGAGAGGAAACGTCATAGCGGTTTTTGATGTGGCTGATGGGATTGAGCAAAAGATATTTCAGAGTCGCTTTTGCCGCAAGCAGGGCGGCCGCTTTAAATTGTCCCGCCTTGATCAGGTCACCTTTTTCGGCAAAGCGCACTGCCTCCATTTCGCAATAGGAGCAGATCATCGGTTCATTATGAAGAAACTGATTGCTTCTTCCGCCAAAGGCCAATTCTCCCGTGACCGACTGCATTTTTAAGGTGATATCCGCTGTATGATCCAGAACTCGCTCGATTCTTGCGGCATATTTTCCTTTATAGCCTGCACGTAATAAGAACGCCATCAGATACCTTGGCACCAGATCGTAAACGGTATGATTGCCAAAGGGTGGGTGATCCATATACATATCGTTGCAGTCAAGATTTGCAAGCTGAGAGGGAATCTGCCAATCCACAAAATCGCTTGTATCAATCCCGCAATATGATCCGCGTACAAAGTCGCTGACTGCTCCAAACATAGCCCAGTTGCCAACAAATTTTCCGGAATGATCGTCGACGATATTGTAGCACGTCCATGGATCGATCGTGGCTAATTGCTCTTTCCATTTGTTGATCAGTTCTTTGTTCACGATGCCTCTTTCTTCCAGCAGCATCAGGCAGCAGCAAACTTCGCGAACTGAAAAATCATTGCCGGCTTTTTTGCGCGGGATTTCCTCGCAACAAAGATTCAGAATTTCGATCAAAGTGGGGAAAAGCTCGGTTCTGCGGCCGTAAGCGATCAGAATCCCGATGTTTACACCCAATCGCGGAAAACCGTGCTCGGTCAGACCGTTGCGCTTGACCTCGTCGATATAATCATTTATGCCCTCAGCAGTATAGGCCGAAAGGGCCTTTTCCATGATGTTGAGATACAGTTCTTTCATAATGCCTTACCTTTAGTAAATATTTTTGTTTTCCCGATAGCTCTGCCAGATCGTTTCAAAAAAATCATCCGTTTGCGGGATCGGGCGGACATCGCGCACGCTGACCGTAAAGCGGTTATCCTCCCATGCGATCTCCTGTACCTTGGCGGGATCGGTCATAGGCTGTGCCATCGCGGTCAGCACCGCCGCCTGCGTGATTAAAATATCCTTGAGCTTGGGATCTTCTGCGTATTTGAGTTCATCAAGGGTGTTTTGCAGCAGCGCTTGGATCTGATCGGGATTTCGCACCGCCGCGGCATGGTCACTCATTCGCCGCTGCACCGCTCGGATCTTCTCATTTTGATGGGCGACTGCTTTTAGGGGATGATTCGATAAAATTTGCAAAAAGGCGGTTTCTTCGATCAGCGTGTTAGGGTGCCGTGCAATATACTGCGCCGCCCGAAGTGAGCCCACCTGCCCTGCGTTGAGCGCCGCGCCACCGGGACGCGAAATGCCATGGGTGCCCGCACATTCGCCTGCCGCAAAAAGACCCTTTACCGAAGTTTGCCACCATAGATCGACTGCGATCCCGCCGTTGTTGTGTTGGGCGGAAAGGGCGATTTCAAGGGGTTCGTGATACAGATCAACCCCCTTGCTTTTATATAGCGCAATGGCAGGTGCGTTCATTTTGGAAAGCCGATCGATCGGCTTTCCAAAGAGCGCCTCGGCTTTATTGAGATAGCCGAACGCCTCGTCTGATAATTTTGAAAAATCAAGTTCAAAGGGATTTTTGGTGAAATCAAGATAGACCCGCCGCCCCTTTGCTTTTTCTGCAAAAACAAGCAGATCGATTTCGGATGATCGGTTTTGGGGAGTGAACGGCCATTGGTAGCCTTTCAAAAATATCAGCGAGAGCCCCTCATACCGATCGGTGAAATGATCCCATAAAAAATCATGCTCGGTGCCTTGCTTATCCACTGATACAAAGCGGGGGAGTACCTGCATATAAGTGCCCGATACATTCCAGCGTGGGTTTACCGATGCAAGACCGTATTGCCAGAGGGCAAGGTTTTGCATCTTCGCCCCTGCAAGGATGGCAAGCCCCGAAGAACCGGTATGACAGTCGGGATAGGCGCTGTCGGCATAGATGCCCGCAGGGCCGCCCGTTGCCAGAATGAGATCGGCGCAGCGAAAGGCAACCGCTTCGTTTTCCTTGATGCAGATAATCCCGCAAACGCGGTCGTCGGCTTTTAATATACGGGCAGCATAGTAGCCGTCAAAAATCTCAACGCCAAGGTTTTTCGCCCTTTTTTGCAACGCCTCGGTCATATATTTCGAGGTGAGCGGGCCGGCGCTGGTTGCGCGGGCATAGGGGTCGTGGTCGGTTTTATAGCCCACGTATTCGCCGTAACGGTTGGTGGGAAATTCCACGCCGAGTTCGCAGAGATTCATAAAGCAACGGGTGGATAAGGCCGCCTCGATTAAGGCGTTATCGCCGTCTACCGATCCGCCGTCAAACAGATTTTGCGCCATTTTGCGCACCGAATCGGGACTGTCTCCCGAAAGTCCTAACTTATAATAGGTCTGCTTGTCGCTTCCGGTATTTCTGGAGGTGCCGCAGTTGATCCCTTCTGTGACGATCGCTACCTTGACGCCCTGCTCTTTTAAGCGGCAGGCGGCGTTAAGGCCCGCCGCACCCGTACCGACGACGATTGCATCATAAGTATAGATTTTCATTATAATCTCCTGATATGAAATCCGCCGTCCACATCGAGGGACTGCCCGGTTACATAAGGCAGCGCTCCGCTGCAAAGGGCATAGACTGCCTCAGCTACGTCGGTCGGGGTTCCCCAGCGTTTGATGGGGAGCAGGCCTTCTTTAATGAGTGCGTCATATTTTTTCTTGACCTTTTCGGTCATGTCGGTGGCGATGATCCCGGGACGTACCTCATTAACCGTAATGCCGTAGGCGGCCAGGCGGTCTGCAAACAGCTTTGTTACCATCGAAAGTCCTGCCTTGGAAATGCAGTATTCTCCGCGGTTCACCGAGCTGGTATAGGCCGAGAGGGAGGAGATGAAGCAGATCCGGCCATTGCCTTGCTCCTTCATTTTGTTGGCGGCAAGCTGGGTTAAAAAGAAGGTGCCCTTCAGGTTGATGTTAAGAACGTAATCGTAGCTTTCTTCGGTCATTTCCAGAATATCGCGCCGCTCTTTGGGCGCAACACCTGCCACGTTGACCAAAACGTCAATTTTTGAAGGAGCTTCGATCAGCCGCTTTCGATCATCGGCGATGGAAATATCGCCGGAAAGATATCGGAAATTAGGGTGTTCAATGGGGGCGGATTCCCGTCTGCTCATTCCGTAGACGAGGTATCCTTCCTCCAAAAATCTTTTTGCGACCGCAAGACCGATTCCCGAAGCCGCACCTGTCACGATTGCTGTTTTCATTTTGTTACCGCCTTTATCTTTTTATAAATCGGAAGATAGGTTCCTTGATCCCGGATCACGCAGCCCGGCGTACCACCGGGTGTTCTCATGATCTCGGTGCATTTCGAGCAGCAGATGCAGAGCTTGCTCGGATCCATCTCACCCGTTGCAAGGATGTCCTTTGCAAAATCGGGGTAGGCAAAGATGGTTCTGCCAAAGCCTGCAAGGTCAAAGCCGCCGTTTTGGATATAGGCGGAAACTACGTGCGGCGCCGCAACGCCGAGATAGGAGACGGCGGAGCAGATCATCGCAATTTCAGGCGTCGATCGCTTTAACTTGGCGGTGCCGTTCAGAACCCTTGCAACGCCTGCTAAGGGTGGCTCGGGCGGCTCATAGCCGCCTTGGGCATAGGGGCGGTTGACATGAGGATTAAAATAGGGATTCCCCATGGTGATGTTCAGCAGCCACACACCGTATTGGTAAAGCTGCTTGATCAGCCAATCGGGCTCGGTAAGGTCAGGCTCTAAACCGCCATCCTTGGAAACGCCGAAGCCGTAGGGGTAGGGAAAGCCATCGTAGACGTTCAGCCGCGATGAAACTAAAAAATCCGATGAACAGTTTTGGATGGCGCCTTGAATGCTTTCTCTTAAAAGCCTGGTTCGATTCTCAAGAGAGCCGCCATAGCGTCCTTTGCGGTGATAGGCGGAGAGTAGTTCGGAATTTAAGTATCGGTGGCAGCATTTAATGTCTACACCGTCGAACCCTGCTTTTTCGGCCAGCATCGCACCTGATATCAAGGCCTCACGCACCCGATCGAGATAGGCATCGGAAACGATGCAGTCGTCAGGGAGGGGGTGATCCTTTTCAAAGATCTGATTATGATAGGCGATCAGCGGTGCGGGAGTGCCGTTTGGTTTAGAGTATCTTCCTGAATGAGTTGCCTGCATAATAATGATCGGCGCATAGCCGTTTTCCCGCAGAGCGGTTTCTTTGATTGCTTCGACCTGCGCCTTAAAGGCATCGAGATTTTGCTCGGTGATGTATAGCTGGCGGGGATTGGCTCTGCCCTCTTCCATCACTGCCGTGGCCTCGAACCAGATCAACCCTGCTCCGCCTTTGGCCAAGCGCTCATAGCGCCTTTTGGTTAAGGTATCAGGGCGACCGTCGTGTGTGCCGTCGCATCCTTCCATCGCCTGGCAGACCAAGCGGTTTGGAAAATCCACGTTTCCTAAAGAAAAAGGCGTTTTTAATATCGTTGTATCCTGTGAAAAAGGGAGTGTAGTGCCAAGGGCGTTATTTTGGATATGAAATTCTTCAGTTGACGTATATACTTTTCGGATCATGATGTTTCTCCTTTTACTCTATTTTAAGGGATATTCCAGTAAAATACCATATAAATCCTGCTAATTTTTATGTAAATCTTGCAAAACTTGAATAATTTGATATAATGCTCGTAAAGGAGTGATTGGATGCAAAGTGTTGTGAAAAAGGTGTATCGGTCCTCGGAAATGCGTTCGAAAAAACCGCATTTCCATGATTGTCATCAGATTATATTGGTTTTAAAGGGTCGCGTTCAATTTTGCATAAATGGCATAAACTATAGTGCAAAGGCAGGAGATGTTGCCGTCTTCAGCCGCTATGAAAATCATTCGATTCAGGTGGAATCGGAAACGTATGAACGATATGTGTTGCATCTTGATCCGGAGGTCATCAACCGAAAAAGCGCGGTTTATTCGTTGCTGACAGATCGCCCCGTTGGTTTTTGCAATGTGATAGGGGTGTCGTCCTATTTTGAGGAGATTGTCGGCGTTTTTGAAAGACTGGTGCAAGAGCATGGGGCAATTTGCAATTTTGCAGATGAAATGGAGCAGTTGGCGGTTAAGCAACTGTTGATTCTGCTTTATCGATGCACATCATGTGAATTTGCGCCTCAGCCCGACGACGTGGTGGTTGCCGTAAAGCGTCAATTTGAGAATTATTGCGCCGATTCCTATACGCTGCAAGGGCTCGCGAAGAGATACGGGATCAGCGTTTCAGCTTTATCACACCGATTTCATGCGGTAACGGGGGTCTCTGTGATGGAATACTTGCAATCTTGCCGTATTGCGCAGGCAAAGCAACTGCTTGCAGAGGCCGACCAAAGCATCGGGGAGATTGTGGAAGAATGCGGCTTTTCCGACAGCAGTAACTTTAGCCGTACTTTTAAGAGAATAAACGGTATTTCTCCGTCGAAATTCCGCCAAAAATATAAAGCGAGGTGAAATCACCTCGCTTTATCAGACTGTCAAAAAAGGCACCGACCGCAGAAAAATGGGAAAAACCTAAAGTATGTGCCAATATTAATGATTGCAAGGAGAAAGGAAGTCTACTCTTTCTTCTTGTTCATTTTATAAGGAAAAAATCCGCATCGTGATGCGGATTTTGATTGGAATTTTTCTGCTATCCGCCGATCCGCCCTCTACCGTACCTATGTACGCCGACGAGAACGGATCGACGAATTCGGCACTCTTTTTTGATCAGTCTCCCAGCGTGTCAAAATAATGTATCGTTTTTTTGACACGCTGTAAAAAATGCACCTCCGAGGAGGTGCATTTTTGCATTTATTTTAAGGTTTCGGGGTAAAGCTTTTTGCGGGCTACATAGAGACGGTCAGCATCGCAGCAAAGACCGAAGTAGTCCTCCTCGCGGGTGTGCAGCCAGGGGGCGGTCATAAAGCCGTAGAGATGCTCGGGGGAGAGCTTCTCCTTGCCGTGGGCAACCGTCTGATAAAGGTTGGGCGTGCAGGTCCAGGTGGAGCCGGTGGGGATTTGATCGTAGCCGTGCTTGTCCAGCAGCTCATAGCATTCCAAGGCGCGCTTGCGGCCGGGGTTGGTATCGCCCCAATCGCGGAAGTAGTCGTAGTACCAGTTAGATTGCAGAACGGATTTCGGCATATTCTTCAGGAAGAGAACCTCGTTCTTCCAAAGGTAGTCCGACCAGATCCAGGGGCGGGTACCGTTCTTTTCGCATTCTCTGCAAAGGAAATGGAAATCGTGCCACCAGAGGGTCGCATTGCGAACGATCACCATTTCGACAGATTTCTGCATATCGGCGGTTTCCTCGTCGCAGCCCAGATGGAAGAAGCGGGGATTTCCGAAGACCTCGCAGACCTCGCGGATGACGTCGGAGCAGAATTCATAATACTCGGGGGTGGAGAGCATACGGCGGTATTTCTTCATCCAGGTATCGTGGCCGGCGGAGAAATTGAGCTTGGGGATGGGCTCAATGCCAACAGCGCGCATCTCGTCCAGCTTTTTCTTTAAGAAATCCTTTTCCCAGGCGTTGGGAGCGGATACCTCGGGGTGGCTGTCGTATTTAATACCGTCGCCTACGTCGATCAATACCATGTTGTATTGCCGCTCGGCGAGGAAGGAAACCATGGCATCCCAGGTTTCTACCTCGGTCTGGATGTTCTCCTGATAGGGCTTGGGCAGATACCACTTTCCGCTGACGGTGAACTCATCCTGCCACATATGGTCGCTCAAATAGAGCATAAAGGCCCAGATCATCTTATCTTTCATCATTAAATCCTCCTTTTAGGTTGTAACTTTATTATATAGATATCAAATCGAAAAGTCAATGAATTTTAAAAGAGAAAGAGGCTGTCGTAGCGACAGCCTCATATTTCTTAGAGATTGTAATATTTTTCGAACTCGGCGGGATGGGGAATGGCAGCAAGCTGGCTGCATTCGGCGCGCTTGGTTTTGATGAAGTTGCGAAGCAGCTCCTCGGGGAATACGCCGCCTTCGGTCAGGTAGGCATAATCCTTCTCCAAGCAATCCAACGCTTCATTGAGGGAAACGGGCAGACCCTGCAGCTTGGCCTTTTCCTCTTCAGGCAGATTATAGAGGTTCATATCGTAGGGACCCCAGCCGTTTGCATGGGGATCGATCTTGTTCTTGATGCCGTCGAGACCTGCCATCAGGATGGCGGCATAGCAGAAGTAGGGGTTGCAGGTAGCGTCGGGGTTGCGCAGCTCAAAGCGGCGCTTATCGGGGCTCTTTGCATAGGCGGGGATACGGATGACCGCACTTCTGTTGGAGGTGGCGTAGCCAACGGTAACGGGCGCCTCAAAGCCGGGCACCAAGCGCTTGAAGGAGTTGGTGCTGGGGTTGGTGATGGCGCAGAGCGAGCCGATGTGCTTCAAAAGACCGCCGATGAAATAGTGGGCGGTTTCGCTCAAATGAGAATAGCCGTTATCGTCGGAGAAAACAGGCTGACCGTCTTTAAAGAGCAGCATATGAACGTGCATACCGCTGCCCGCCTCACCGTAGATGGGCTTGGGCATAAAGGTTGCGCTCTTGCCGTATTTGAGGGCGGTGTTGTGGATGATGTATTTGATCATCATGGTGGCATCTGCCATATGAACGACTTCGCCGAGCTGGGGCTCGATCTCAAACTGACCGGAGGCGGCAACCTCGGGGTGATGGTAGTTGATCTCGATGCCTGCATCCTTCATCAGCATGCACATCTCGCTGCGGCACTCATAGGAGGTATCGAAGGGCTTGGCAATGTGATAGTTCTTTTGTTTGGCAACGACTACACCGTGGCCCTCGTTGTCGGAATTCCAATAGGACTGCTTGGCATCCACGGTCGCGCCGATGTAGCGGCCTTCCACGTTCCAGGTTACGTCGTCAAACAGATAGAATTCAAACTCGGGCAGGATCTTCATCTCGTCGGCAACGCCGCTTTGCTTCATGTATTCAACCGCTGCCTTGATGATGTTGCGGGGGTATTGGGCGAGAGGGCGGTTTTCGGGGGTATCGATGATCATTGCATTGCCCGTCATGGAAAGGGTGGGAATCTCGCAGAAGGGATCGATCACTGCGGTGTCGGGGTCGGGAATGAAGACCATGTCGCTCTTTTCCACAACGGCGTAGCCGTAGTTGGAGGCATCGAAGCCGATGCCGCTCTTCATGGTGTCCTCCGAGAAGTTCTCGGCAGGGATGGTCACGTGGCGGTATTGACCGTTGATGTCCACCATCTTGAAGTCGACCATCTTAATGCCGTTGTCGCGGATCATATCCAGAATGTTCTGAACCGTTTTAGCCATAAAATTATACCTCTTCTTTAATTTTTTATAATAGAAATAATATATCAAACATTGGTTTCTTTGTCAATATATCCGCCGGAAATTATCCGTGCGGCGGGGCAAGCGTCCATTATTACAGGGTTTCCCGTTGAAAGGAAACTTCTTTTTTAATCTAAAATAGCTTTTTGAGCTAAAAGAGCAGCTTGCAAGGCGGCAACATCGATGTTTTTGGGTTGAATTTTGCCTTTGATGGCGATGGCAGCGGCGGTTCCGGCAGCTTGCCCCATTGCCATAGCGGCGGGCATACACCGCATTCCGCCGACAGCTTGGGATTCGCAGGAGAGGGTTTTTCCGGCTACCAAAAGATTACTGCATCCAAGGGGGAGCAGGCTTCGATAGGGAATGTAGTATCGCTTCGCCACCTCGATTTTAAAGTTGCCCGATTCCTGAGGAGTTCGATTGTGAACGTCCATGCCAAATCCGTAAACTGCGATGCGGTCGTCAAAGCGTGTCCCTGTGCGAACGTCTTCCACCGTGATCGTGTATTCGCCATGAATATGTCGGGATTCTCGTACGCCCAGAACCGAGGCTGTCTGTGTGAGGGTCGCCTTTTCAAAGCCTTCGGTTTGGTCTTTTAAGATTCGGTAGGCTTTTTCAACCTGATGCCGCGCTTCGCTGTGGGCATCGGTCATGCTTTTGGAATTTGCCGCATCTACATTATAAACATGGTAATGATTGATCTTATAAATGCCGTGGGTGGGGGTTCGGTATGCCTTGATCGGGCGTTCAGGACGCTTCGTATAAGCTTCATCGCACACATTTCCAACCTCAAACATGAGGGTCGCAGGTTGGGCGATGCCGCTGTTTTCGTCGCCCTTGTGGGTGGGAACTCCTGCCTTTTGTGCAACGGCTGCGATGCCGCTGCAATCAATGAATAATGCGGCAGAAACACAGAGTAAGCCTTCCAGGGCTGCCAAAAAAATCTGCTTGATGATATCCCCTTCCATTCTGCAGGAAACAAAACGTGTATAGCAAAGCAGCTCTACACCCGCCTCCCGCACCATTTCGTCCAAAACAACCTGCAGAGCGAAGGAATCGATGGGCGCCACATGGCGATGGTATTTTTGAATAAAGGAGGTGTAGATGCTTGGAGAATCCGTTTTTTCGGGCAGAATAACGCCGCTTTTTTGGTGGGTGCGCTCCAGGATCTCGCGGTAGATCCCCGCGACGGTCGGCTGATCGCCGTCCCGATCATAGCAGGTCATAAACGGCCCCACCAATGCGGCGGTTGCCATCCCGCCGAGAGAGGCTGTTTCCTCAATCAGCAGCGTTTTCATGCCGTTGCGTGCGGCACTGATCGCGGCTGCCACACCGGCAGGTCCGCCACCGACAACGCAAACGTCATAGTTGCCGAGGCAGGGGACTTCTTGAGTAAAGGTCGTGGTCTTCATGGGGGCCTCCTGTTCTTTTTTTGAGGATCAAACGTTGGTCTCTTTGCTGATATATTCACCGGAAACGATCCGCGCGGCGATGCCATACAGCTCCTTGCAGGCGGCTTCGAAGTCGGCATCGTTGAGATCGGCGCTTGGCGCGGTTTCCAAAGAGAAAACACCGTCAAAGCCGATCTCTCGGAGGGCGGAAACAAATTCGCTCCAATCAAGGATTCCTTGGGTGGGCCAAAGGTGGCGGTCGTGGTCTCCCATATTGTCGTGCACGTGGAGCACCTTCAATTCGCCCTTTAATTCCCGCACCGTTTTGCCGACGGAGAGGTTGGGAATCCGCAGAAGATGGCCGGTATCCAGGCAGAGTTTAAAGTGTTCGTCGTTCAGCGCTTGCGCAACGCGCAAAACGTCTGCGGGGGCACCCAGCGAGAATTGGGGCATGGGCATATTCTCCAGGCAGATAATGATGTCCTGCTCCTTGGCATAGGCCAGCAGCTCGGTCATAAAGGAAAGGTTCAGTTCCCAAGTCTTTTGCCCCTCGTCGGATTCCGGATCCTTGGTGCCAAAGGGCATGATGGGGTGCACCACCCAATGCTTGCAGCCCAGCAGGCGGGTGATCCAAAGGGAACGCTTCATCTTTTCCATTCGTTCCCGCCGATCTTCGGGCGTGCTGTCCTGCGGGGGCCAGCGCCAGGGGCCGTGTACCTGCGAGAGCACCAAGCCCGCTTCGGCGATCAAGGCCTTTTGCCGCAGAGCCCATTGCTCAAAGGCGGCATCGTCCTGCGCATAAATAGGGCTTTCCGTTTCCGCCAAACTAAGGTCGATGGCATCATAGCCGAAGGACTTGATTTTTTTATAAACGTTCTCTCCGTAGCGGAGAAATCCGCCGGCGGTGGGTTTATAGGCAATTCCGATCTTCATGCCCGTGGGTCTCCTTTTGCATTTTTATAGGTCGATCACCATGCCGTCGTGGGCAAGGAGGGTGGGGAAGGGTGCGGCTTGGCAAAAATCATAGGCAGAGACCATATGCTTTTTGGAGATGTGGTTGATGATGAGCTGCTTGGGCGGGTTTTCGGCGAAGATGATACCGTATTTTTCGGCCTTAAAATGCCCCAGCTCGCAAACGGCGAGATCCGTCGGCTGCTCCAAAATCTCATAATGGA
>JAFQKO010000028.1 GCA_017396865.1 Clostridia bacterium
CCAAAACGACGACGGCTCCATCTTCCGCGTTACCGGCTGCGCCGCCTTCGGCGCCCACCACAATGCCTACCGCATCTGCGGAACCAACGGTCAGATCGAAAACCTGCGGGGCATGGGTCGAAAGATCATGCTGCGCTACAACAACTGGGAGCTTCCCGAAGGCCGAGAGGAAACGAATCTATACGAAGCCCAATGGAATGATCCCGACGAAGAATTGATCGAAGCCAGCGGTCATGGCGGTGCCGATTACCTGACTGCGCGTATGTTCCTTGATTGCATCCGCGAGGGCAAGCAGCCGGAGCATCCCTTTGATCTCCATTCAGCCATCGCCATGTCATCGGTCGCCATTTTGGCGCACCGCTCCATGCTGGAGGGCGGCAAGCCCTATGATATCCCCGACTTCCGCAAAGAAGCCGATTGCAAGCAATACGAAAACGATTACTTGACCCCCTATTACGCAAGTGACGATACTGCCCCCTCGCTTCCTTGCTGCTCTCATCCGGACTATGCCCCCACCGAAGAGCAACAGAAAATGTACTTCGATTCCCTTAAATAGTCACAAAAACGGCTGTCGCATCTGCGACAGCCGTTTTTATATTTCTTCGCCCATGGCAAAGACTTTTTTAATATTGATATTTTCATCGAAGGCAACGAGATCAGCATCCATGCCCGCCGCCAGGCGGCCCTTATTTTGAAGCCCCATAATGGCCGCAGGCGTTTCGGTCAGCATATAGACCGCATCCACCACAGAGATGCCCGCTTCCTTTACCGCCACCCGCACCAGCCGATCGGCCGTTGCGATACTGCCCGCAAAAGCAGAGCGATCCAACAGCTTACAAACGCCGTCCTCGATGACGTAGGCGGTATCCTGCAGGATGCCCTCCTTGGCCTCGGTGCCTGCCAGCGAAAGGCTATCGGTGATCAGGGCGATCCGCCCTCTGCCTTTCAGCTTATAGATCAAGCGGATCAGCTCCGACGGCAGGTGCTTGCCGTCACAGATGATCTCCACAAACAGATCATCCTCCAGATAGGCGGTTTCGATCACGCCGAGCCTGCGAAAGCCATGATCCCGCGTAACGGTGGAGGTGCAGGAATAAAGGTGGGTCACCAGATTGCAACCCTGCGCCATCGCCCGCTTCATATCGTCATAAATTGCATCGGTATGCCCTGCCGCGGCAACCACACCGTACTGCTTCAATGCCTTGGCAAACCGCTCTCCCGCATCATTTTCGGGCGCATAGCTCCAGCGAACGATGGAGCTGCACTCTTTCAATAGCGGCAGGTAATCCTCCGCCACAGGCGGGGTGATATGCCGCGGGCATTGGGCTCCGCATTGAGCCGCCGAAAGATACGGACCTTCCAGATGGCTGCCGAGAATGGTGCCCTTGACCCGCGGATCCCGCATCGCCGCTTCGACATTTTTCGCCGCCTGCGCCATCTCTGCGATGGGCGCCGCCGCGATGGTCGGGCAGATAGCGGTGGTGCCGTGTTTCAAATGAAAGGCACAGCCCTCGATCACATCCTCCACCGTTCCCTCAAAGGGATGGCCGCCGCCACCGTGGGTATGGAGATCGATAAACCCTGCGCTGACATAGCAGTCGGTGAGATCATATTCCTGCTCCACGGGGAGCTCATCACACGTCAGTTGCAGAATCTTTCCCCCCTCAAAATAAAGGTATCCGCTAAAGATTCCATCCGCCAAAACAAATTGATTGGATTTGATTCGTTTCATTTATAACAGCCCGCTGCTTTCTCCGTCCAGATACAAAACGGCATTTTCATGCTGACGCAGAATCGAAGCGGGGCAGGCCTCGCCGATCTCGCCCTGCAGGGTAGCCCGCACCGCAACCGCCTTGGTCTTGGCGGGAACGATACAGAACAGATACTTGCCCGCAAAAAGGGTGGGAACGGTCAGGGTGATGGCGGTTTTCGGCACGTCCTCCAGGCGGGCAAAGCAGCCGTCGTTGACCTGCTGATTGCGGCAGATCTCGTCCAATGCCACCGGCTTGACCGCCTTGGGATCGGCAAAATCCGCCACCGGAGGATCATTGAAGGCAATATGCCCGTTCTCGCCGATGCCCAACACCACGATATCGGTGGGATATTCCTTCAAAAGAGCGGCATATCGCTCGCACTCGGCCTCTGCATCCGCGGCGGCAATATTAATATAATGCACCGCTTTAAACGGGACTCTCCCGAAAAGATGCGCCTTTAAAAAGTTTCCAAAGCCCTGGGGCGCATCGGCAGAAAGACCGATATACTCGTCCATATGGAAGGCATTGATCCGCTCCCAAGGAATCTCCCGATCTGCAACCAGCGCCTCCAGCACCTCATTTTGTGAGGGGGCGGCGGCAAAGATCATATTGATCGAAGCCTTTTGCGCCAGCAGCGCCAAAATGCAGGCCTTGATCTCCTCGGCCGCGGCGACGCCCATCTGCGCCCGCGTATCGTAAATTTTGACCGTCAGGCGGTCCTTTTTCATGGTGTTCATGCTAATACCTCCCGTAGCTTTTCCACCGCGTCGGTAAAGGCCGATGCGGCATCTTCATATTGATAAGGGTTTTCAAAGAAACGACCCGCCAGCGCATTCAACCCCGAAAAGGTTTGCAGATGGGGCTCCAAACTGACAAAGAACGGCTCCTTTGCGTCCGCCGCATGGGCGGCTAAAATCTCCCCGATCTTTGCCTCGCCCTTGCCGGGCGGAACGATCGCACCCTCAAACAGTGCATCCTTAATATGAAAATAGGCGATATCCTTTTTCAAAAGCTCATAGGCGCTCGGATAGGGGGCGACCCCCTCCAGCACGAAATTGCCCATATCAAACACGCATTTCAGCGCACCGCCGAAATGATCCAGCAGATCGCGGCAGGCCTCGGGGGTACTGCCGTAGATCTTGGCTTCATTCTCATGGCAGAGAATAACATCGTATTTTTCAGCAAGCCGAATCAGCTTTTCCAGCAGCGCCAAAACCTCGGCACGCTTACTGCGGATCTCCTCCCCTTTAGGCGGATAAAAGCTGAACACCCGCACGTATTTTGCGCCCAATTGCTGCGCCATGGCAAACACCCGCTCTGCCATTTCAAAATGCCCCGCAAGGTCGCCGTCCAGCGTGATCTTCCCGATGGGTGAGCCGATGGCAGAGACCTGAATCTCGGCGGCATCCAGCATTGCCTTGACCTGCTCGAATTCCTCACCATTCAGAGCAGAGATATTTTTGCCGTCCACGTGGCGCAGCTCAATATAACCGATGCCGAAGCGCTTGAGCGCCTGCAGCTGCTCCGCAAAGGAATCGGCATATTCATCGGCAAAGGCGGATAAAATCATTTTCATTGCTTCAAACCTCAATATAAGTAACGGTTTCTTCCCGACCGCTCAGCATAGAGCGCTCGATGGCATTCATAATAAACACGGGCGCGATAAAGGATTCATAGCTGATCTTCTGCTCCCCGCCGAACAGCAGCTCATGGAATTCCGCAAACTCTTTATAATACCATTCCTTGGTCATTGGAATTTCAAAGCCCTTGGTATGCTCCTCGGAGACCCGCATGGCATAGTACTGATTGCTGCGGTTCAAAAACAGGCCTACGCAATCATACTCCGCATAATGGAACAGAACGTGAAGCTGGTCGCCGTTCTTACGTGCCGTTACCGAAAGCGGAAAACGACCGAAGATCTCGCAGACCATCTCCACCAGATGCTGGGCATAGAAGTAAAAGCCACCGTATTCACTATTCGGCTGATAGGGGGCGCGAACAAACCCGCCGAGGGTTCTGCCGCCGACCCGCTCCTCCGCATCACGGCGCAGCTCGGCGATCAGCGCCTCCTGCTTCAGGGAGGAGCCGCCCGAAAAGCGGGTTCCGCTCGCCTTAAGGCAGCGCATAAACTCTACCGCTTCTGCCTCTTTAACGGTGATCGGCTTATCGATAAACATCGGCACGCCGCTTTCGATATAGGGCTTGGCATATTCAAAATGATGATCCCCATGGCGGGCGGTGATCACAACGCCATCCACCTTGCCTGCGGCTTCGGCATAATCCGCCATCATGGCAACGCCGAACTCTTCATGCAAGCGCTTCATTGCCTCGGGCTCTTCGCTGAACACGCCGACAGCCTCCACGTTTTGGAACTGCTCGTTCTCGTTAATTGCTTTCAAAAATGCCTTAGCGTGAGAATTTTCACACCCAAGGAGAACAATCTTTTTCTTCATTTTTATTCCTCTCAATACTTCAATGGCAGCGGATTGGCCGCATGGCACTGCTCCACCACCGAGATGATCTCGGCCGCCATCTGCGGGGTCACCGTCATCGGCTTCCCTTCGGTAATCTTGAAATAAAGCTGCTCATACAGGCTTGCGGTTCCGACGTTGAAGGCATCACCGTCGAAGGTGCCGCTTTCAGTATGCTTGATCAGCTTCTCGGAGCAATAGATCGGCTCGCCCGCATCGTCCTTCAAAAAGGTTTCGATCACCGGCCGCTCGGGATTCTCACCCGGCTGAATATAGGTCATTTCATAACCCTTCGGGGTGGCCTTATAGGTACCGAGAGAGCCCTGCAGCTTAATATTATAATCGGAATAGGCATCGGTGGAGTTGATCTCGATATCCACCAAGGGCTTGCCCGAGGCCGCGATCAACAGCTTGGCATAATCATCGGAATCGCCGCTGGTGAGTGCCGTATCCAATTTGCTGTAGACCAATTTGGCATCGGGATCGAAATCCAGAAGGCCAAGCCCGATCCCGATGGGATGGGGGCCCGTATTATAAACGCCGCCTGCACATTTCTTTTGCAGGGTCTGCCAATCCCAGCGGCGGGCGAAATTATTATAGCGAATGCTGATCTGCTTGATCTCCCCCAGCTTGCCCGATCGCATCAGTTCCCGGGTAAAGAGATAGAAGGGCGCTAAAAAGGTTTGCTGGAATACCGCCAGCACCACCTGCTTTTGCTCTGCGATTTGCATCAGCTCCTCGCACTCATAACGGGAGCGGGCAAAGGGCTTTTCCACCAAAACGTTAAACCCATGCTCCAGCAACGCCTTGGTGATGGGATAATGATCCTCCGAATAGGTAGCATTCACCACCAGATCAATATCCTTTCTATTGAAGAGTTCCCGATAATCGGCAAAGGTTTGGCAGCCTGCATATAAGCCCTCGGCGCGCTCGCGGCGAAAAGCGTCTGCATCCACCACGTATTTGACCTCGAAATAAGGATTTCGTTCGCTCAAAAGATGCTTACCGTGGATGTTTTTTCCGCTTCGGCCCTGACCGATTAAAGCAAGATTTAACTTTTTCATGATTCATCACCTCAATTATATTATAAAGGAATTTTTTGAAATAAAAATAGCAAATCGTCTATTTTTGATTGCATTTAGTGAACATTTACTGTAAAATAAAGGCAGAGGTGACTTTATGAACGATTACGTCTTTCATTGCGATACGATCCTATTCAAGCACGAGCGCACCCCCGCCCCGCCCACCGACACCTATTCCATGCATACCCACGATATGTATGAGCTGATCTATTTCTTAAGCGGGGATGCCACCCATGTGATCGAGGATCGGAAGTATAAATTAAAAAAAGGGGATCTGATTCTGATCCGCCCGATGCACTATCACTTCATTCAGATCGACTCCCCCGTTGATTATGAGCGCTATGATTTTTTGTTTGACCCCGAAAAGCACCATCTGCAGGCGGCAACGCTGCTGCCCGCCGAGACCGAGGTTTTTAATCTTTCCGACAATGCCATGGCCCACGACATTTTTCGCAGGCTGGATCTCTATCGGGAAACGGCAACCCCCGCAGTCTTTCAGGAGCTTCTCTCCCATCTGCTTTCGGAGCTTTTTTACAATCTGAGCACCTTTTCCAACCTCCGCACCGAGGAGAGCGTATTGCTCTCGCCAACGATCTCCAAGGCGCTGCACTACATCAACGAAAATCTCGCCACCATCCGCAGTATTGATGAGCTGGCGGAGCAGCTGTTCGTCAGCAAAAGTTATCTCTTTCGGCTGTTTCGCTCCGAGCTTTACCAAACGCCAAAAAAATACATCATGGATAAGCGCCTGCTACTGGCCAAGGGCAAGCTGGCAAACGGACAAAAGCCCAACGACGTTTACGAGCAGTGCGGCTTTTCCGACTACACCACCTTCTACCGCAACTATCTCTCCTTTTTCGGCTATCCCCCATCGGCAGAATCCCCATATTAAGGATTGTATTTTTGCAAAAAGAGCAGTATAATAAAATCAATTCATTTTCATAGGAGGCAACTCATGAAATCCCGCATCGTGACCCATAACGGAAACCGTTTTTTCGAGATCAACGGCAAGCGCTATCTGCCGATCGCCGCCCGCTCCTTCCGCCCCACGCCCGCCAACATTTCGCTGTTTTACCGCAACGGTGTGCGGCTGTTTCAGGTGCAATGCTGCGGCATCAACAACACCCTCGATATTCCCTACTCCTTTTTCGGCGGTGCTTGGATCGGCGATCATCAATATGATTTTTCTGCGCTGGACAAGCAGATGGAGATGTTCATCCGCTTTGCCCCCGATGCCTATTTCATGGTGATGCCCGTTTTGGATATGCCCGATTGGTGGCGCGAACAGCATCATTGCGAGATCCACAGCTTTGTGGAGCTGACCGAAGCCGCCTTCTACGAAGAATGGAAGGAAGAGGCCGCCGACTACCTTAAGGCCTTCCTGCGCCACACCGAGGAGAAATGGGGCGAAAAGGTCTTTGCCTACAGCTACTCGGCAGGGCGCAGCACCGAATGGTTTGACGAATACGGCGATCACCCCCGCAAGGTAGCCGCCTTCCGCAAGGCCATCGGCAAGCCCGATGCCCATGTGCCGAGCCAAGAGGAGCTGCGCAGCGACGATCAGCCTTGGCTTTATGAAACCGAGAGCGATACCTACCAATACTTAAAATTCTGTTCCACCCTCACCCCCGCGCTGATCGATTATTTCACCGCCGCGGCGCAGGAGGTTTTGCAAAAGCAAAAGCCTATCGGCATCTTCTACGGCTACGCAGACCTGCCGCCCAACTGGCAAAATCAGCGGGCAACCAACGGCTACGAGGCGGTCTGGGCCAACCCCGATATCGACATGATCTTTACCCCCGCCGCCTACCGCGTCAACCGCCTGCCCGAAGGCTCCAGCTCCTATCAAATTGCGATAGATTCTCTGCCGCTTCATAATAAACTCTATCTCCACGAGATCGACCACCGCACCCACCTCGCCCGCTATCCCTTGGATAACGGATTGGTTCTGCAGTGCGACTACGACACCGAGGAGGAGACCGTCAACATTCTGCGGCGGGAGCTTTGCGCCATCCTCGCCAAGGATGCCGCCTTTTGGTGGTTCGACTTTTTCGGTGGCTACTACGACACCCCCGGTTACGAAGCCGAACTGCACAAGGAGCTGGCGATCATGGATCGCCTGAGCCAAATCGAGCACCGCTCGGTGGCAGAGATCGCAGTTTTTGTCGACCCTATGTCCTTCCTCCATCAAAGCGACCGCGGTTATTTCACCAACGATCTGGTGGAATACAACCGCAACACCCTCCATCAGCACGGCGCACCCTTTGATATCTTTAACCTCAAGGATCTGCCCCGAATCGATCACGGGCAATATAAGCTTTATATCTTCCTCAATACGCTGGAGATGGATGCCGCAGTTAAAACCTATATCAAGGAAAACCTGCAGAATAAAATGCTGACCTGGCTTTATGCTCCCAATCATTTCAGCGGCGGTACCGCCGAGGTCTGCGATATTGCCATTGCTCCCACCACCGCCAAGGAGATTGAATTCAACGGCATCCGCTTCGGATTCCGCAATGCAGTCCCCCATTTTGCGATTACCGACGAAAAAGCCGAGATCCTTGCCCGCTACACCGACGGAACCCCCGCTTGTGGGCGTAAAGGAAATCAGCTTTACATTGCAACGGGCTGTGTGCCGAGCGAATTATGGCATGAAATCGCCAAAATCGCAGGGGTGCACCTCTATTGCAAGGCAAAGGGCAGCCTTTATGCTGATTCCCGCTTTATTGCACGGCAGACGGTCCATGAAACCGAGCCCGAAATTCAACTTCCCTTCGATTGCGTATTGGAGGAGCTTTTCGACGGCGGCATTTATCAAACGAAAAACGGACGCTTTTCCTATTCCGCCCCCAAGGGTGAAACCAAACTTTTCTTAATCAAGGAGAGAAAAAATGAAACATCTTGAGACTTGCATTGATCGGTTGATGGCCGAAAAAACCATCGAACACATTGCCGTCCGCGTCGGGCAGGGCGATACCGTTTTATACGATGCCTACCGCAATGCCGATGCCGCCACCCTTTTTGATATGGCCTCGGTCAGCAAGATTATCGCCACCACCATGCTCTCGCTGATTGCCATGGACCGCGGGATGATGAAGCTGACCGACCACATCGGTGATCTGACCGTGCAGCAGTTGCTGACCCACACCATTGGTGTCGGCCATAAAGCCCTCAATAAAAAGGGCAATACCTACGAAAACATTGGAGATTATATTCTTTCTCTTCCGCGGGATATCCCCGCCGGAACGGACGTGCTTTACAGTTGCCCCGCCTTTATTCTGCTGGGCAAGCATCTGGAATCTCTCTACGGAAAGCCGCTGGATGTGCTGCTGCAGGAAGAGGTGGCCGTTCCCTTGGGCATGAGCCGCACATGCTATCGTCCTATTGAGCGCAAAAACATCGTCAATGCCAATCCGACCGAAACCGAGCTCGGCATCGTCAACGACTATAATTGCCGCTTCCTGGGCAGAATTGCGGGCAATGCGGGCGTATTCTCCTGCATGGAGGACATGGAGCGCTTTATGCAGATGCTTTTACATCAAGGCAAGCCGCTCATCCGCCCCGAAACCCTCAAAACGGCGGTGCAAAATTACAC
>JAFQKO010000029.1 GCA_017396865.1 Clostridia bacterium
AGTGCTAAAGGCGGGCGAGCTTTCGGTAGCGCTCCAATATGATGCCCATAGCTATCGCAGGCTGGGCGAGGCCAAAGCATTCTTTTTAATGGTATCACCCGAGCTGTGCGGCGATTTTGTGGAGGCGCTGGGCAATCGCCGTCCCCGCGATCCCTTTATCTCCGATCCGCAGGCTTTTGAGCAAATGCTCGGTTATTGCAAGGCGATCGCCGAGAGCGATAACCTTTTGCAAAAGAAGGGCAACCTCTATTTGGCCCTGGGGGTGTTGCAGGAGGTGCTTTCCTTGGAGGAACGGCCGGAAAAGCAGGATCCCGATCTTTCGGGACGGATCCTGCTTTATATCCACGAGCATTTTAAGGAGGATTGTGCCCCTACGCGGATCGCCGCAGAGCTGGGCTATCATCCTGCCTATCTTTCCCGCTTTTTCAGGCAGCAGTTCCATGTCAGCATCGGGCAATACGTAACCCTGCTGCGGCTGCGGGAGGCGGTGATGCTGATGAAGGATCCGCAAAACAGCATTATGGACTGCGCCTATGAGGGTGGCTTTTCTTCCATTCGTACCTTTTATCGAGCCTTTGCGGCGGAGTTCGGCTGCAGCCCGAAGGAATATCGAAAATAATGAAGGGGCGTTCATTTTTTGAACAGATATTCTTTTTGTTGGCACAAACGCCTTTGGCTGAAGGTTTCAAAAATAATGGTAACAATAATTGATCGAAAGTACTATTTTTAAAATCTATCGTGACTATAAAAAACGGTGAAGAACTCTTATACTTAAGCAGAGGGGAAAATCGGCCCGTAAAAATCGGGTTTGGATGTTCCTCCTCTGCTTAATAAAAAAGGAGGTTTTCATCAATGGTAACGTTAGCAAAGAAATTATTGGAAGAAGGAAAGGGTGTGCTTCGCCTGGCTCCCACATGGGTGCCGCGTGCCTTTTGCCGCCCCGGAAAGAGAATTAAATTGCATCCCGACGACTACTATGTTTTTGGTCTGGAGCGGGGCGGGGTGGACGAGCGTTGGTTTGCGTCCACGACTTGGGCGGAAAACGGCCCCAATACCCCCGATGATGAGGGTCTTTCCTATATCGTATCGGCCGACGGTAGTGAAAAAATGCTGCTGCGCGATGCGGTAGAGCAGCTGAAGGGCGAGATCATCGGAGATGCCCTTTGGAAAAAATACCATAAATGGCCGATGTTCTCTAAATTTTTTGATAATGCGGGGCCGCTGCCTCACCACATTCACCACCGCGATGAGCACGCAAGACGGGTGGGTGCAGACGGTAAGCCCGAGATGTATTTCTTCCCGTCGCAGGTCAATAATCATGGTGGAGAGTTCCCCTTCACCTTTTTCGGGCTGAATCCGGAAACGACCAAAGAAGAGGTGAAAAAGTGCCTGGAGGATTTCGGCAAGGGCGATAATAAACTGCTGGATCTCTCCCGCGCGTATAAGATCACCCTTGATACGGGCTGGGACGTGCCGCCCGGTGTGCTCCATGCCCCCGCAAGCCTTTGTACCTATGAGCCACAGTTTGCCAGCGACGTTTATGCGATGTATCAGTCGGTGCTGTACGGCGGACATTGCGTATCCGAGGAACTGCTCTGGAAGAATTGCCCCGAGGAAGAAAAGGGAAATTACGATTATCTGATGGACGTCATCGATTGGGAGGCCAATACCGATCCCGAATTCAGCAAAAAGCGGTTTATGTCCCCCAAGACCATTTGGGAAAACGAGCAGGCAAAGGAAGAATGGATCTGCTATAAATGTAAATTAGCATCGGCCAAGCGCCTCACTGTTTATCCGGGCGAAACGGTCGTTGTTAAGGATCAGGCGGCCTATGGCCTGATCATGCTGCAGGGAACCGGTAAACTGAACGATTGGGAGCTGGAAACCCCCACCCTGATCCGTTACGGTGAGTTGACGAACGATGAATACTTCGTCACCGAAGCGGCGGCGAAGGAGGGGGTAGTGATCACCAATACCTCCAAAACCGAGCCGATCGTGATGCTGAAGCATTTTGCGGAGAATCCCGAATTGGTTTTATAAGCGCTGTGTCCTGCTATTGCTTTTCTCTGAAAGTATGGTATAATTTTCATAGAAAATGATACTGATAAGGAGAAAAACCAATGAAGCTTTATGAAACCTATCCTGCCGAGTGGGAAGAGATTCCCGAAATTACGGCTTATATTCCCGCCGAAAAGAAGTGTAACGGTGCCGTTGTCATCTTCCCGGGCGGTGCCTATCGGGGCAGAGCCGCCCATGAGGGCAAGGGCTATGCGGAATTTTTGCAGAGCAAGGGCATCTGCGCCTTCGACGTGGCCTATCGGGTATCACCCCATCGCTTCCCGCTGGAGCTGCTGGATGCCCGCCGCGCGGTGCGCTGGGTGCGGGCCCATGCGGAGGAATACGGAATCGATAAGAATAAGATCGCGGTAATGGGCTCCTCGGCGGGCGGGCATCTGGCCGCCATGGTCAGCACCTATATCGATCCCATCGAGTTTGAGGGGCTGGACGCCGTGGATGCGGAGGACTATCTCCCCAATGCACAGATCCTCTGCTATCCGGTGATCGGCAATCCCACCGACTGCTGGTTTGCCCATAAGGGCAGCTATTTAAATCTGTTGGGTTCTACCGATGCCGATGCCCGCATGAAGGTCGATCCCCTGCTCAATGCCAACAAAACCACCCCGCAGGCCTTTATCTGGCATACCGCCGCCGATGTTGGTGTGAATATGGAGAATTCCCTGCGCTATGCCTCGGTGCTGCATCGGTTTGAGATTCCGGTGGAGCTGCATATCTTCCCCGATGGCGGCCATGGTCTCGGCCTGGCCGAAAAACTGCCCCATACCGCCCAATGGACGGGACTTTTGGTCAATTGGTTGCATAAGATCTTTGCATAAAGAAATCCCCCATGCGTTGCATGGGGGATTTCTTGACAGCAGGGGGAAACTATGATAAAATAATTCAATTAAAGAAGGTGTCATCATGTTTAGCAAAACCTATGAAATGCGCTACGGCGATTATAAGGATTTCGAGCAGATCAAGGTCTCCTCGCTGCTGGATTTGGTGCAGGATATTTCCATTGCCCATTCCGATTCCTGCGGCAACGGTCTCAACGCCATGCGGGCTCAGCACCGCGCCTGGCTGCTGCAGGGCTTGAAGCTTCATCTGGATCGGCCCGCCAAGGTCGGGCTGCCCATCACCCTGAAAACGGCGGTGGCCACCGCCCGCGGCATCACCTCCGAGCGGGGCTGCTTGATCGAGCAGGAGGGGGCGGTGATCGGCAAAACGGTGGCGAGCTGGTTCTACTTTGATACCGAGGCGATGAAGCCCGCCCGCATCCCTGCGGAATTTGCCGAAACCTACGGCCTGCATGATTTCGCAGATGCGTTCTTTCGCTATCGCAAGCCCGAGCAGCCCGAGGCGGAGCCGCTTTATACGGTGCGGGTCTCCAACAAGGAATTGGATACCAATCACCACCTCAATAACCAAAAGAGCGCCGAGCTGTTGATGGATGCGCTGCCCTTTGATTTTGCTTTTACCGATATGACCGTCTATTATAAAAAAGCCGCCTACCTCGGCGATACCCTTACCCTCTGCCGCAAGGAGCTGGAAAACGGCTGGTATGCCTGCCTGCAGAGCGAGGGCGAGGTCTGCGTGGCGGCCACATTCATTAAAGGAGAATAGCGTGAAGATTCACGCTATTATATATTAATGGGCGTGCCACTCGCCGCAAAAGCGGCAACCGTGGCACATGCCGAAATCTCCATTCGCCGCTGATGGAGATCATATTCTTGTTAGCGGCAGAATGGAGATTAACATGGAAACCCAATACATAAAAACCTATAGCCATGCCCTCGGTCGGGAGATGGAATGCAAAATTTACGGCCACGGCGGTATCCCCGTTTTGTTCGTGCCCTGCCAGGATGGCAGATTCTTTGATTTTGAGTCCTTCCATATGACCGATACCTGGAGCCGCTGGATCGAAAGCGGCAAGGTTAAGGTGATGGGCATTGATACCATGGATCGGGAAACCTGGTCCGATACCGTTACCCCCGCCGATCAGCGGATCCGCCGCCATGAGGAATGGGTGCGGTACGTCACCGAGGAGGCGATGCCGATGCTGCTGGAGCGGTGCGGTGCCCAAAAGGCCTGGGTATTCGGTTGCAGCTTGGGCGCCACCCACGCCGTCAATTTCTATCTGCGCTTCCCCGATCTCTTTAACGGGATGCTGGCCTTGAGCGGCATCTATAACGCGGAATACGGCTTTGGCGATTATATGGATGAGTCGGTCTATCGCAATTCCCCCGTCCACTATATGGAAAACCTGCCCGCCGACCACCCCTATATCG
>JAFQKO010000030.1 GCA_017396865.1 Clostridia bacterium
CTTAATTAAGCCTATTATTTAAGTGATGAATAATTCAAACCATGTCAAGCAACTGAATATTTCTGCGGTGCTGCAATGCATCCGCAGGGAAGGGCCCATCTCCAAGGGCAACATTGCAGGGCGTTTGGGAATATCCGCAGTGACGGCACACAAGCTGGTGGAGGAGCTTTGCCAAGCGGGGATCTGCTGCGAGAGCGGCGATTATATTTCCTACGGCGGCAAAAAGGCCGCCCTTTATACCCTCAATAAAGCCCACGGGCTGATCTTAGGCCTTTCCGTTACCCGCAAGGGGATCTTTGCGCGGGCGAGCGATCTTTTCTTAAAAACGGTACGAACCGAATCGGTGGAGACCGAGCTTTCCGATACCGAAGGTGCGGTTGCCGCGTTGCTGGTGCTGGCGGGCAGGATGATCCGCGAAAGCGATCGCAAGATCCTGGCCATCGGGCTTTCCGTCCCGGGCAGCATCGCCCCGAGTGGTGATCAGCCCGACCTGCCGGGGCTTCCCCAATGGAGCAGTCTTGCCCTCGGGCAGATGCTCGGCGCGGAGTTTGATCTCCCCGTGTTTGCTGATAACGACGTAAACGCCCTCGCCCTTTCGGTGAAATGGCTGGGCGACGGCGCAAGCTACCGAGACTTTTGCTGCGTGCAGATCGATAACGGCGTCGGCGTCGGCGCGATGGTGGGCGGCGAGCTGCTGCAAGGCGCCAGCTACCACGGCGGCGAATTCGGCCACGTCACCCTCGACCCCAACGGCAAGCAATGCTCCTGCGGGCGGCGGGGCTGCCTGCAGACCTATCTCGACGAATCGGCAATTTTCGCCGAGTTCGGCCTCTCCCCTGCCGAAGGCCTCAAGCGGCTGGCAGCGGGAGATGCTTCGCTGACCGCCGCCTTTGATTCCTATCTTTGCTATCTGCGGCTGACGGTGGACAACGTGTTGCGGGTCTTCGACCCCGAGGCAGTGTATCTGGCCAGCCCCGTTGCCGCCGCCATCCCCGATTATCGGGCGCGGCTGCAGACCCCCTATTTTGAGATCGCCGCCTTCGGCAAGCGGCGGCCGCCTGTGACCCTTTTGACCGAGCCGCAGTTCTTTGAGGCGGCGGCAAGCGCCATCGCCTTCGACCGTCTGATCCACGATCCCACCCAATTATTATAAGGAGGAAAAACCATGCATCCCATTCAGGAAATGAAAGAAAATCTGCAAAGCTACACCGCCGAATGCACGGCGGCCATGCTGAAAACCGACTTTGCCGCGCTGGCGGAGATCGCCGCGGCGATCCTCGAAACCAAGGGCACTGACCGCCACATCTTCACCGCAGGCAACGGCGGCTCTGCCGCCACCGCCTCCCATATCTGCAACGACCTGACCAAGGGCTGCGGCGTTTGCGGCAGAGCGGGCTTTGACGCCCAATGCCTCAACGATTCCACCGCCATGATCACCTGTCTGGCCAACGACTTCTGCTACGAGGAGATCTACGAGATCATGCTCAAAAGCAAGGCCAAGGCGGGCGACCTGCTGATCGTCTTTTCAGGGAGCGGCAATTCCCCCAACGTGGTGCGGGCGGCCGAGTATGCCAAAAAGGCGGGGCTGGTGACCGTTGGCTTTTTGGGCAGAGACGGCGGCAAGCTCAAGCCCCTCTGCGACCACTACGTCATCGCACCCACCAACAATATGGAGCAGATCGAGGATCTCCATATGCTGTACGTTCATTCCCTCTCTACCATTATCCAGCAGCAGCTCAAAAAGAGCTGGGATATGGAGATCGTTACCCCCTTGGTCAAGCCCGCCTTCAAAACGGCGCTCTTTGATTTCGACGGCACCGTTTCCCTCATCCGCAGCGGTTGGCAGGAGATCATGATCCCCTACTTCGTTGAGGTTTTGATGGAGGTGAAGGGCGAAGACGAGACCGAGGAGGAGATCCGCACCATCGTCACCGATTTCGTTGATTTCCTGACCGGTAAGCAGACCATCTTCCAATGTATGCGCCTCAATGAAGAGGTGATGAAGCGCGGCGGCCCCGAGCGGGATCCCGTTGACTACAAGCACGAATATCTCCGCCGC
>JAFQKO010000031.1 GCA_017396865.1 Clostridia bacterium
CGACCGCCTGGCCGCCAAGATCATTGAAAATGAAACCACCCTCACTACGGGCTTCCTGGGCGTTAACTTCCTTTGCCCGATGCTGAGCGAGTACGGTTATTCCGATCTGGCCTATGATCTGGTCATGCAGACCGCCTATCCTTCTTGGGGCTATTCCGTTGTCAACGGCGCCACCACCATCTGGGAGCGCTGGAACAGCTACGTAGCAGGCGGCGGTCTGGGGGCAAACTCCAACCTCGGCTCTACCATGAATTCCTATAACCATTATTCCTACGGCTCGGTCGTAGAGTGGATGTATGAGGATATGGCGGGTATCAACCCCGATATCAACGATCCCGGCTATCATCATATTATCATCAGTCCCGAGATCAATCATAAGTTGAGCTATGTCAATGCAAGCCACGATAGCGCCTATGGTGAGATCGCCAGTAAGTGGTCAGTAGAGGGCGATGCCTATACCCTCGCCGTTACCGTTCCCGCCAATGCCTATGCCACCGTCATTCTGCCGGGCACGGCAACGGTGGATGATATGACCTGTGTCGAGCAGGACGGCAACGTCTTTGAGATCCAAAGCGGTACCTATGTGTTCAGCGGTACGCTGGATACCACCCCCGACGTTTCCAAGCTGGCAGGTGCGCTGAATGAAACCGATCTTTCCTTCTGGCAAAAGAACTTCGGTAATACCACCGCCTTGAGTCAGGCAATCAATGCCGCCGAGCGCTATCTGGATGCAGGGGTTTACAGCGATGCCGAAACCACCGCCCATATCGAGGCCATTGCGGCCGCGAAAAAGGCGGCTGCCCCCATCAGCAAAAAGTCGGATGCCGACTATGTCTTGATGAAGGACTACGCGGAAAATACATCCGCCACCGCGTATCAGATCACCTCCGTTTCCGAATGGATCTATTTCGGCGATCTGGTGCGGGCAGGCAATACCTTTGCAGGCAAGACCGTTCACCTGATGCGCTCCCTCGACTTCGAGGGTCTGCCGATGGCAGGTGTCGGTCAGTATAGCTCCGATTATGCCGCCGCCTTTAAGGGTACCTTTGACGGCCATTATCATATGCTGAAGAACGTAAATATCTACGGCTCGGAGCGCGGTGTCGGTGCCTTTAACTGCACCTACGGCGCAACGCTGAAGAACCTCGGTGTCAGCGGCTGTATCAGCGGCTACGGTGTTGTTGCAGGTATCGTCGGCTACGGCGATGGCGGCACCGATATCATCGAGTGCTGGAACGAGGCGGAAGTTGCCGCCCTCGGCACCACGGACGGTAGCGCAGGCATCGCAGGAAACCTGCGTCAGGCCGGCACCATCACCAAGTGCTATAACGTTGGCACCATCAGCGGTAAAACCAGCGTGGCAGGTATCTGCTCTTGGGGCCAGAACGGCAACAGCGCCGCTGTGATCAAGGACTGCTATAATATGGGCAAAGTGGTCTATGCCAACGATGATGGCGGCAGCGATGCGATCGTTCGCTATAATGGGACCGTTACCGGCAAGACTTCTAATACCTATTATTTGAGCGGGCTTGGCACCAATGCCGCCGTCGACGGCACCACCGCCAAGACGGCCGCCGCCTTCACCGACGGCACCGTGGCCACCGCCCTCAATATGCTGCAGGGCGAAACCCACCCGATCTTGGTGGAGCCCGAAACCGAACCCGCGGATCTCGGCATCGACCTTAATAACGACGGTGTGACCAATGCGGCCGACGTTTCTGCCCTGTTGCAGAGTCTCAACGGCAACGGGGAGATCGATCAAACGATCGCCGATGTCAATGCCGACGGTAAGCTTTCCCTTGCTGATGCTCTGCGCCTGCTTAAGCTTTTGACTGAGTAAATTTTGAAAATGGAGGAACTATTTATGTTTAAAAGAATTTTGAGCGTTTTGCTCGCAATCATGATGGTTTTAAGTGCGATTCCCGCCTTCGCAATTGATGCAGATCTGAAGGCAGATCTGCTCAATGCCACAGAGGTTGGCGGCTATACCGGCGATTATACCGTGGAGTATGACGTCTCCGTTCCCGCAGGAAAAGGTGCTTCGTTCATCTTCGGCGGCACGAGCGCAAGCAGCTTTGTGTCCTTCCAGGTAAGCCCCAAGAGCAGTCGCTACGGTATCATTAAGCAGGGAAGCGGCAACAATCAGTATGCATCCGCTACCGTTCCTTCCGATACCCCGCTTCACGTCAAGATCGACGTGGTTGGAACCACCGCTACCGTCTATGTCGATAACGCAGAGGTGATCACCTATACCAGCGATCTCGTTACCTTTGGTGCATTCGGCTTCCGTCATTGGAACAGCGAGGGTGAAGAAGCATACTATGATAATCTTGTAGTCAAGAGCGCCGCAGGCAAAACCCTTTATTCTGCCGATTTTTCGAGCGTAAATCCCTTTAAGGTGGGTTCTCTGGTAGAGGGTCAACTGTATGTCGGGCCGGTCAGCGGCAATATTTCCGTCAGCACCATCCGTGAATTGGTGGCTATCGATTATACTGTGGAATTCGATATGACCGTTCCTGCCGAAACCTCCGCCTCCTTTATCTTTGCGGGCAGCGACGATAAGAACTTTGTTTCCTTCCAGATCAACCCCAAGAGCGGTAAATATTCCCTGATTAAGCATGAGGGCGGCAGAGCAGGTGCGGCAGCTAATCTGGCTGCAAGCGACCTGGCCGATAAGAAGATCCATGTGAAGATCGACGTGGTAGACACCACCGCCACCGTCTATGCCGACGGCACCAAGGTCTTTGATTATACCCATGCCTCCTTGGTTACCTTCGGTGTGTTCGGCTTCCGCCACTATAATTCCACCAACGATCAGGAAAAGGCTTACTATGATAATCTCGTAGTCAAGGCTGCCGACGGTAAGGCAATCTTCGCATTTGATTTTGCAACCGTGAATCCCTTTGAGGTAGGTTCCTTGGCAGAGGGTCAGCTGTATGTTGAGCCGATTTCCGGTAACGTTTCCGTCAGCACCTGGGAAGAGCTGCTGGCCGCATTGGATCTCGGTATCGATATCAACAATGACGGTGAAACCAATGCCGCCGACGTTTCTGCTCTGTTGCAGAGCCTCAACGGCAACGGTGAGATCAATGCAGACCTCGCCGACCTCAATGAGGATGGCAAGATTACCCTTGCCGACGCCCTGCGCCTGCTGAAGCTTTTGAGCGAATAATTAAAAAAGAACCACGGAAAGCTCCGTGGTTCTTTTTTGTTTTCCGTCGGACGATGCAGCATTCCGAGCGGTGGAACGGGGGCGGCGTTCATTTCGGCTTTTGCTTTTTGCTGCATGAAAAGCGAACCGAACGAAGGCTGCGATCCGTTCCTTTGGGCAAAACGGTGTTTCTTGGGAGCGTATCTCCCATTCCATGATCCTGCAGCGGTAACCGCCCCACCGTTTTTCTATCAGCGGCACCCTGCTCCTTCGAGCGTTTTTTCGCTCCTTTTGCACCCGGGAACGCTATTATTATCTGCCGCAAAATAAAAAATATGCACCGCTTTTGCGGTGCATTAATCTTCCAGATTTGGCATTTCTATACTTTTGAAATCGGGATTCAGGGGCTTCGGTGGAGTGCGGCGTAAGGGTGTGTATAAAAATTTTTTGCAGCTGCCGTCGGCCTTCATCAGGCCCTTTTTGGAGCAGATAACGTCATCGGTGCCGAAGATGGGCTTGCCGTGCTCGCAGTAGGCGCATACTTTCTCAATCTCTTTGGAAAAAATCATAAGCTTCTCCATTCTCTTTTTACGTTTAGATTATTATAACTCTTTTTTCTCCGTTTGTCAAAAGAAATCAAAAAAAGAGCGAAAAAGAAGAAAAACAGCGCCGCTTGTGGGCAGGCGGCCGCAAAAGCAAGGCCTCCCGCGTAAATAAGCTTGCTATGCAGCATGGGCAGCGGCGAAAGCCCCGCCCCCACCAGAAAGGCGGCGTTTTGCAGAAACACCGAAAGGCTTGAAAAGCCAACCATCATCCCGCAGTACCATAAGGGCATCGGCGGCAGAGCGGTGATTCCGCCCGTCAGCTCCAAAAAACCGTACCAACGGGAAAAGAAGGGCAGCTCTGCGCAAAGGGCTGCAATGGCCGAAAAAGCGGCAACGTAGGCGGTCAGCGTCAGGCAACCGCTTGCTGCCCCGCCGATCCCCTCGGTCAATAGCGCAATAAGGGGGCGGTGCGGCTGCGGCAGCGGCGGCTCCCCGCTGAAAACTCCGTGCCGTAAGGCAATTAAAAAGGAGAGGGCAAGCTGTCCACTGTAAAGCAAAAGCCCTGCGGTGCGATCCCCGCGCAGAACGCCGCCGAAATAACCGATCAAAAAGGAGGGCGAGGCATTGGCACAGCAGCGGGAGAGCCGCAGGCATTGTTCAGCGTTGATCAGGCCCCGCCGATAGGCGCGTACCGCCGTTTTAATGCCTAAGGGAAAGCCGCAAAGCTGGGCGGTCAGCCAAACCGTTGCGGTGGCAGGCAGCGGCAGATGATCTGCCAGTTCTCCGATCATGCCGCAGACCACCGCTGTCGGGAAAAGAGCGGGCAAAATGCTGCGATAGGAAAGGGCAAGCCCGCTTCGTACCCCTTCTGCAGCCGCTGTGCTGCGGGCAATCAGGAGGAAGAGCGCCCCGAAGAGCAATAGGATCCATAATAAATTCAATCTCTTTTTCATATTAAATGCTATGCCCGCCGCATAAAAATAATACGAAAAGAGGGATGCGTATGAAACGAAAAATAAAGCGCAAGCATCGTAAGAGAGATGCATGGGGGTGCTTGGTTCGCTGTATGGATCTGCCCGCTTTTTCGGCGGGTACCGATGAATGCGTGGAGGTCTACGGCGGGAATACGGTGCAGATCGAGGGGGCGAAGGGGATCCATACCTATGAGCGGGAGGTTGTGAAGGTGCACATGAAGCAATATCTGCTGGCGATCTACGGCTCGGATTTTGAGCTGTTGCACTTCACCGACGGCACCCTTCGGGTGCTCGGAACGCTCCGCTCGCTGTGTTGGGAGGCGGAAGGGTGAAAATAGCGGCATTCTTTGGCGGTCGGGTGGTGCTTTCGGCCAAGGGCGGCTGTACCGAGCAGTTTCTGAACCGTTTGTATCGCGCGGGCTTGCGGGTCTATGCTCCCGCGCGTCGGGAGGACGGTACCCTGCGGCTCACCATGCCGATCAAGGACTTTAAAAAAATTCGTCCCCATGCCTTTAAAACGGGTACGCGGGTGCGGATTTTGAAGAAAAAAGGCTTTTTCCGCGTGATCCGACCCGTTCGCCGTCGATTGGGATTGGCGATCGGTGCGGCGCTGTTTTTGGCGGTTCTGTATTATTCCTCCGGCTTTGTTTGGCAGATCGAGGTGCGGGGCTGCGAAACCGTTTCCGCCACCGAGATTCGGGCTGATTTGGAGCCGATGGGGCTTTACGTGGGCTGTTCGCGGGGGCTGGACGTCAACCCTATCGAGAATCGATACCTTACCGCCAATGAGAAGCTTGCTTGGATGTCCATCAATATTCGCGGCACTACCGCTTATGTAGATGTAAAGGAAAAAGACTTAACGCCTGAGATCTTAGATAGTACCACCCCCACAAACATTTTGGCCGAGCGGGATGGGATCATCACCGAGCTGCGGGACTACGGCGGAACCCGTCGGGTGGAGGTGGGGATGGCGGTGCGGGCGGGCGACGTGCTGGTAAGCGGGGATTGGACCGATCAGTATGGGGTGCGTCGTTTGAGCCGAAGCGTGGCAACCGTTCGAGCGGAAACCCGTCGAGAAACGGAGATTACCGTCCCGTTGACCGAAAGCTATCGCCAAAAAACGGGAAAAACCACAAAAAAATTCACACTTTCTTTAGGGAAGTTGAAGATTCCTCTTTATTTTAGCAAAAAAATATCTTATAATAGTTATGATACCGTGGAAAAGAGCGTCCCGCTGTCGATCGGCGGCTTTGTTTTCCCCTTGCGGATCTGTTCGCTGGAGGCGGAGGAGGTGGAACTGATCACCGAAACCCGCACCGTTGAGCAGGCACGTAAGGCGGCGATGGCCGAGCTTGCCTTTTATGAGGCGGATCGGTTGGCGGAGGTAACGGTGCTGCGCCGTGAGGTGGAGGAGGTTACCGAGGAGGATGCCTTGATTCTGCGTGTCGTATTTTACTGTGAAGAGGAGATCGGCGTGGAAGTGCCGATCCGCTAAAAGGAGTAAGAATGCAAAAAGTATTTGAAACACCGGAGCTGGCGTTGATCCCCGCGGTGTTTGGTCCCTTTGATGAAAATGCAGGCATTATCGAAAATGAGTTGGGGATCCACCTGGTCAACCGCGATGATCATTTGATTTTGAGCGGCGAAGAAACCAATGTGGAAAAGGCGGCGGAGGTGCTGAAGAATCTCTTTAATCTGGCCTCCGCAGGTGAGCTGATCGACGTGCAAAAGGTGCGCTATCTGATCAATCTGGCGCGGGAGGATTCCGGCTGTAACGTGGTTCAGGCGCTGGATGAGTGTATTTGTATCACCACCCGCGGCAAGCCCATCAAGCCTAAAACCATCGCCCAAAAGGCTTATGTGGAGTGTATCGATAAGAATGTGGTCACCTTCGGCGTCGGCCCCGCGGGTACAGGTAAGACCTATCTGGCCGTGGCGCTGGCCGTGACCGCGCTGAAATCCAAGCAGGTCTCCAAGATCGTGCTGACCCGCCCCGCTGTGGAGGCGGGAGAGAAGCTGGGCTTTTTGCCCGGCGATCTGCAGAATAAGGTCGATCCCTACCTGCGCCCGCTCTATGATGCGTTGTTTGAAATGCTCGGCCCCGAAACGGTGGCGGGCTATATGGAAAAGAATATCATCGAGATCGCGCCGCTTGCTTATATGCGCGGCCGTACGTTGGATAATAGCTATATCATTTTGGATGAGGCGCAAAATACCAGCATCGAGCAGATGAAGATGTTTTTGACCCGCTTCGGTTTTAATTCCAAGATCGTTGTTACCGGCGATCCCACCCAGATCGATCTGGACGGCAAGCCCTCGGGGCTGATGCACGCCCTGAAGATATTGAAGGATATCGATCAGATCGCCATCCATCGGTTTGAGAAGAAGGATATCGTGCGCCATGCGTTGGTGCAGAAAATTGTCGATGCTTATGAAAGGAAGTCCAATGAAGGTAACCGTAACAATGGAAAGCAGCGTCCATGAGGCGCTGATCCAAAAGGCCGCCGAGGCGGCGCTCAACTATGAAGAATATCCCCAAGATGCTGAAATTGAAGTGGTGATCGCCTCCTTGGAGGAGATCCATGCGATCAATATGGAGCAACGCGGCATCGATCGCCCCACCGACGTGCTTTCCTTTCCCATGGAGGAGGAGCCCTTTGAGGCAGAGCCCGATCCCGCCACGGGTGCGGTGTTTTTGGGCAGTATGGTGCTTTGTGTGGATAAGGCAAAGCAGCAGGCCGAGGAATACGGCCACTCCCTTGAGCGGGAGATCGCTTTTTTGACGGTCCATAGCGTTCTGCACCTGCTGGGCTACGACCATGAGCTCGGCGAGGAAGAGGAGCGGGAGATGTTTCGCCGCCAGGAAGCGGTTCTCAATGAAATGGGGCTCACCCGATGAAGGCGCTCTTTAAAAGCTTTGGCTATGCCCTGCGCGGGATAGGGCGGCAGATCGCCTGTGAACGGAATTTCAGGATCCATTGCGTGGCGGTTCTCACCGTATTGCTCTTTTCGCTGTTTTATGACTTTTCGGCGATGGAATACGGCCTGCTGATTTTGCAAATGGCGTTTGTGTTGAGCGCCGAGAGCCTCAATTCCGCCATCGAGCAGACCGATGATGCCGTTACGTTGGAGCAAAATGAGCGCATCCGCCGCGCCAAGGACAGCGCGGCCGCCGCTGTGCTGATCGCTGCCATCGGTGCGGTGGTGTTGGCGGTGCTGCTCTTTTGGGATACGGCAGTCTTTGCGCGGATCGCCCGTCACTTTGGTGCGTGGCCGCACCTGTTGGGGCTGATCGCCTATGCAGTTGTCATGTCCATTTTGATACTTTGCAAAAAAACATATAAAAAGGAACGATAAAATGTCAACGAAAACAGTATTTGCCACCCTGATGGGGCGGCCAAACGTAGGAAAATCCACTCTGCTGAACCGCCTGATCGGTGAAAAGATCTCCATCGTTTCTCCCAAACCGCAAACCACCCGTACCCGTATCACCGGGATCCTTACCAAGGATGAGGTGCAGTACGTCTTCTTGGATACCCCCGGCTTTATTGTGGGTAAAAACGGGCTGGGCAAGCGGATGGAGCAAACGGTCAGCGATACGGTGGATGAAACCGAGATCGCCATCTTTGTGGCAGAAGCAAAGGCTCCCAACGAGGTGGAAAAGAAGATGCTTGCCCGCTTGGAGCAGATGGGCACTCCCGCCTTCTTGGTGCTGAATAAGGTGGATGCTATTCCTAAGGAAAAGATTTTGGCGGCGATTGCCGCCTACACTGCAGAATTTGAATTTGATGCGGTGATCCCCCTGAGCGCAAAAAACGGCGATGGGGTTGAAATCTTGTTGGACGAGCTCAAAGCCCGTGCCGAGGAGTCTCCCTTCTTCTTCGATGAAGATCAGCTCAGCGACCAAAGCGAGGCGGTCTACGCCTGCGAGGTGGTGCGGGAAAAGATGCTGTATCTGCTGGGCCAGGAAATTCCCCATGGCGTTGCGCTGGCAGTGGATTCCTTTGAGGAAGAGGAGGGCTTGATCTCCATCTACGTGGTGATCTATTGCTCCAAGGATTCCCATAAGGGCATTATCATCGGCAAAAACGGCGCTAAGCTCAAAGAGATCAGCACCAAAGCCCGCGAGGAGCTGGAGCGGCATTTCGATTGTAAGGTCTATTTGAAATGCTTTGTGAAGGTCAAGCGGGATTGGGAAAATAACGCGGGCCTTTTGGATTCGTTAGGATTCTCTGCCGAATAAACCATTAATTGCTATCTCCCTTTTGCCTACTTTCGCGTATACTACCTATGAAGGAGTGAACGCAAATGGACGAAAAGGAAGCATGGAAAAAATTTGAAGCAACAGGCAGTGTTGAGGCTTATCTGCAATATGCTGCCTGCAAGGAAAGGGAAGCGGGTCATGACGCGCAAAGTCAAGGGCGTGCTTCTGCGGATCGGTCAAACGATTCGTGAGGAGCGCGCACTTACCGTTCTCACCGAGGAGCTGGGCTGTGTCACCGTCTATGCCAAGGTGAATAAAAAAATTCAATACGACCAGTTCTATTTCGGGGAATGGGTTCTTTACGAAACCGCGGGCGGCAATCACCTGCTTAATTCATTTTCCTTGGAGGAGCCCTTCCATGAGCTGAAGGAGCAGATCGAGCATACCTTTTTGGCAAGCTATTTTGCTCAGCTTGTGTTGCATTTTTGCAAGGGCGAGCGGCAGGAGCTGGGTGTTTTAATGAAGCTGCTGCTCAATGGGCTGTATCTGCTGTGTAAGGGTCGATCGCCGATCTTGGTCAAGGCGGTCTTTGAACTGAAAACGATGCAGCTGATGGGCTATTGCCCAACGCTTGCGTCCTGCGGCCATGAGGGGCGGTATTTTGCGCTGGAGGACGGCGCGATCCTTTGCGATCAATGCGCAATGCCGACCAAAAGCATGCCCATCACCGCCACCGTCGCGGCGGCCATGACCCATATTTTAAATCAACCGCCTGCCAAGGCCTATGGCTTTTCCGTTCCCGCCGAGGAGCTTTCCCGCTTGGGACGGCTGACCGAGGCCTTTACATTGTATCATCTGGAACTCCGTGCTTCCGCGCTGGAAATGTGGAAAACTGTTTATGAAGGATAAAAATGAGTAACCGAAATTTATTTTATTATAAAAAATCGCTGGGTGCGCTGGAATATTTCAAGGTGCTGGAAAAGGCGGCAAGCCGTTGCGTCACCGAGGAGGCAGCCAACCGCCTGCGGGAGCTGCTCCCGCTTTTTGACGCCCCCTGCGCGCAGGTGCAGATCGATCAGACCGCGGCGGCCATGCACCTTTTGGAGCGCAGTCCCCGCTTTCCGCTGAATCGGCTGAGCGAAAATCTGCCGCTCTACATAAGTAAGGCGGAAAAGGGGATCACCCTCGGCGCCATCGAATTGATGGCGGCGGGCTCTCTTTTGAAAACAGGAAGGGATCTGCGCCGTTACTACAGCGATCAGAATATCGATACCCCCTCGCTGGATCTGTTTTTTGAGCAGCTTTATGAGGATCAGCCCCTCTATGAGCGGATCGACCGTACCTTTATCACCGAGGAACTGATCGCCGACGATGCTTCGCCTGCGCTGGCCTCCATCCGCCGTAAGATCGCTTCCACCGCAGGAGAGATCAAAAGCCGCTTAGAGCAGTATATCCGTACCCCCGAGGTGGCCAAGTCCCTGCAAGAGCCGATCGTCACCCTGCGCTATGATCGCTACGTGGTCCCCGTCCGTGCCGATAATCGCGGCGAGGTCAAGGGTCTTTTGCATGATACCTCCAATAGCGGCGGAACGTTGTTTATCGAGCCGTTTTTCGTGGTGGAGGGCAATAATAAGATCCGCAAGCTGGAGGCGGAGGAAAAGGCAGAAATTGCCAAGATCATGGAAGAGCTGACCCAAAAGGTCACCGAGATCGCCGCCCCTCTGCGCACCTCCTATCGGGCGATCGTTGCGCTGGATATGGTGTTCGCCAAGGCAAAATATGCAGGGGATCAGAATTGCGTTCCGCCTACCTTAACAAAGAATAAGACCATCGAGATCCGCGGTGCCCGCCATCCGATGATCTCTAAAGAGCAGATGGTGCCGTTGGATATTTGCATGGGAAACGGTATTGATACCGTGGTCATCACCGGCCCGAATACAGGTGGTAAAACGGTGTTTTTAAAAACCCTCGGCCTGCTCACCCTGATGGCAAAGGCGGGATTTTTGGTGCCTGCCTTGGAGGCCAAGCTGTATATCTTCGATCGGGTGTATGCCGATATCGGCGATGAGCAGTCCATCGAGCAATCTCTTTCTACTTTTTCGTCCCATTTGAAAAATATTCGGAATATCATGCAGCATAGTGATGCCGAAAGTCTGGTGCTGTTTGATGAGCTGGGCAACGGGACCGACCCCGTGGAGGGTGCGGCGCTGGCCGTCTCGGTGATCGAGCGGCTGCGGAAGGGCGGCTCCTACGTGGCGGCCACCACCCATTACAGTGAGCTCAAGACCTATGCGCTCTCCCACGACGGGGTGCAGAATGCGTCCTTTGCCTTTAATCTGGAAACCTTAAGCCCCACCTATCGGCTGCAGCCGGGCATCCCCGGTAAATCCTATGCCTTTGAGATCTCCCGCCATTTGGGCCTGCCCGACGACGTCATTAAGGATGCGGAAGGGCGGGTCGGTGAGAGCGACCGTCGGCTGGAAAAGGTCATCGACCGCCTCCAGCAGGAGATGAACCAATATCAAGATAAAATCAGCGCCCTCAGCGAAGAGCGGCTCGCCTTGAAAAAGGAGCGGGACGCGCTGGCCGAGGAACGTAAAAAACTGCTGGCGGGGGCCGACCGTGAGGTGGCAGACGCGCAGCGTAAGGCACGGATGACGGTGGAAAACGCTCGCCGCCAGGCCGATGCTTTTATGAAACAGTTGAAGGAGAAGCAGGAGCTGCTCGATAAGGCCACCGCACAGGCGTTGCGCAGCGGTGTGAAAAGCGGTTCGTCCAAGCTGCTCGACCATGTCGGCGGTGAAGCGGCCGTATCGCGAACGGGCGATCAGATCCAAGGCGAGATCAAGGTTGGAATGCGGGTATTCGTCGGTAAGATGAATAAACACGGCACCATCCTTGCCATCCTTGGCGAGCAGGTGCAGGTCGATTGCGGCGGGATCCGCCTGAAGATCAGCAAAAAAGAACTGTTCGCTCCCAAAGAGGAGGAAAAGAAGGCGGCCAAAACTTCGGTTCGGGTGCAAAGAATGGAAGCCCATTCCATGGCACGCTCCGAGCTGGATCTGCGGGGTGAAACCATCCTTGATGCCGAGGAAAAGATCGATCTCTTCCTCGATACCGCCCTGCTGGATCACCTTCACTCGGTCTCCATCATCCACGGTAAGGGCACCGGCGCACTGCGCGCAGGGGTGCATCAATATTTGCGTACCCACCCGCTGGTGAAATCCTTCCGCCTCGGCGCCTATGGCGAGGGCGATAGCGGCATCACCGTCGTGGAACTCAAAGACTAAAACATACCCCCGCAAGGCAATCCTTGCGGGGTTCGATATATTCGCGCCCTTCTCTTGACGAACGGTGTCAAAATTGCTATAATTGTTGCGGTTTCAAAATACGTCAAGCTTCGAGTATGAGGTACGGAGGAAAAAATGGCAGTTTGTAGATGTAAAATGTGCGGCGGTGCATTGGAAGCCGCCGAAGGAAAAACATATATTTTTTGCGCCTATTGCGGTACGCAGCAAACCTTGCCGCGGTTGGATGATGAGCACCGTGCCAATCTGTATGATCGCGCCAATCATTTTCGCCGTAATAACGAGTTCGATAAAGCGATGGGGATCTATGAGCAGATTCTGAACGAGGATACCACCGATGCCGAGGCCTATTGGTCGCTGGTGCTCTGCCGCTACGGCATTGAATATGTGGAGGATCCCGCAACGCGTAAGCGTATTCCTACCGTAAACCGTGCGCAGTATACCTCCGTTTACGACGATGATAACTATAAGTCTGCCTTGGCCTGTGCCGATGTTTTCCAAAAGCCGATCTATGAAGAGGAAGCGGCGCAGATCAATGAAATTCAAAAGGGGATTTTGGCCATTTCCCAAAAGGAAGAGCCCTTCGACGTTTTTATTTGCTATAAGGAAACCGACGCCAACGGCCGCCGTACGCCCGACAGCGTTTTGGCAAACGACCTGTACCATCAGCTGACGCAGGAAGGCTTTAAGGTGTTCTTTTCCCGCATCACGCTGGAGGATAAGCTGGGCACCGCCTATGAGCCGTATATTTTTGCGGCGCTGAATAGCGCCAAGGTGATGGTCGTTCTCGGCACCAAGCCGGAGTATTTTAATGCTGTTTGGGTGAAGAACGAGTGGAGCCGTTATCTGGCTTTGATTAAGCAGGGTCAGCAAAAGATCTTGATCCCCGCCTATAAAGATATGGATCCCTATGATCTGCCGGAGGAGTTTTCCCATTTGCAGGCGCAGGATATGAGCAAGCTCGGCTTTATGCAGGATCTGATCCGCGGCATCCGAAAGCTGGCGCAGCCCGCCGTGTCCGACGGAAATTCAAAGGAGAGCGCCGAGGAAAATACCGCAACCGCGCCGCTGCTCAGGCGTGCCTTTCTCTTCCTGGAGGATGAGGATTGGGATCGGGCGGATGAATATTGCGAGAAGGTGCTGGATATCGATCCCGAATGTGCAGAGGCATACCTTGGTAAGCTGATGGCAGAATTGGGCGTACCCGATCGGAAATCGCTGAAGGATCTGCGGAAGCCCTTTGATCAGGAAAGCAATTACAAAAAGATCATCCGTTTCGGCGATGAGCAATTGAAACAAGAGCTGCAAGGCTACGTTGCGTACATCAAAGAAGGCGGCGAGGCAGAGACGTATACCGTCTCTTGCTCCATCTGCGGCCATCATTTTGAAGTAGATGCTCAAACGGTCGAATTGGGTCAGGCGGTATGCCCGCACTGCGGGGAGGAGTTGGAGTTTGAGTCCGAGGATGATGCATTCAATGACGATTCCGATTACGTGATCGTCTGCCCAAGCTGCAATCATGAGTTCTCTCTGGATGCCGAGGCGGCTGCAACGGGTGAAGCCGTATGCCCCAATTGCGAGCAGGAGCTTGAGTTTGATATTGCTGTTTCTGAAAATAATACCATTTACTATGCGCGAATTGAAATCGAACGCTATGGCAATATCATGCTGCAACTGGACACCGAAGCTGCTCCGATTACGGTAGAGAATTTTGTCGATCTTGCAGAGAGCGGCTTTTATAACGGCCTCACCTTCCATCGGATTATGAAGGGCTTTATGATCCAGGGCGGTGACCCGCTGGGCAACGGTACCGGCGGCTCCAAAAAGAGTATTGTCGGTGAATTTGCGGAGAACGGATATGATAACGATATTTCCCACGTGCGCGGTGTTATTTCCATGGCACGCTCCGCTAAGCCCGATAGCGCAAGCTCGCAGTTCTTTATTGTCCATGAGGATTCCACCTTCTTGGACGGGAAATATGCCGCTTTCGGCTGGGTGACCAAGGGTATGGAGGTTGTGGATGCTATCTGCGATGCCGCCAAGCCTATTGATAATAACGGCACCGTTCAGCCGATCGATCAGCCGAGAATTCAAAAGATCAAGATCTTTCGATATAACGCCTGACTAAAAAAGCGCTTCGATTTGCATCGAAGCGCTTTGCTTTTATTCATCGGAATCTTCAATGATTTCCCGATCAGCGGGGGTGGCATAGTCGGCGGTTTTGTGGGATTTACCCTGCCGACGCAGCGAATTGTTGACCGCCGCGGTGATGAAATAATAGATCACGGCAAAGATGGGTACGCCCAGCAGCATGCCGAGGAACCCAAAAAGTCCGCCGAAAAGGAAGAGGGCAAAGATGATCCACAGCGCCGAAAGCCCAACCTGCTTGCTTTGGATCTTGGGGCCGATGATGTTGCCGTCGATCTGCTCGAAAACGAGGATAAAGATCAGATACGGAATCAGCAGAATCGGCTTGGCAAAAAGGATAATCAACGCAGGCGGGATCGCACCGATCCAGGAACCGAAATAGGGAATGGTGTTGCAAAGGCCGATGATGATGGCGCAGAGCAGGGCGTAGGGAACGCCCATAATCAGGAAAACAAGGTAAGAGAGCACCGATACGATCAGCGAATCCAAAAGCCGCCCGATCATGTAGCTTTGGGTCTTTTCGTGGGTGATCTGCCCGATCCGCAGGATCTGCTCATAGCGTTCCTCTCTGCGGCAGAGGGAGCGAATCACCTTTTTTGCCTGCGCGATCAGCCGCTCCTTTTCGTGCAGCATATAAACCGAAATGATCAGGCCAACCAGCGTGTTGATCAGGTACCCGCCCAGCGCAAGGGTGAAGTTGGCCAGCTTGGGAAGAATGTTGCTCAGATAGCCGGAAAAGGAGTGGAATACCTGCTCCATCCCCAATCGGATTTCGTCGGAATAGCGGTTGTAAAGCTGTTCGATCTGCGGGCGGTCGTCGATGAAGCCCGTAACGTTTTTGCTCAGAGAATCGTAATAGGCGGGGATCTCGTTCACTAGCCGCGTCATGCTGTTGATCACCCGCGGCAGCAGATAGATCAACGCGCCCACAACGACCAGCAGAAAGAGAACGAAGGTGATCAGCAATGCAAGATTGCGCCGCCGCTGCGGCTTTTTAATGCCCTTCAACGCCCGCTCCTCCCAAAATCGCATGATGGGGTTCAAAAGATAAGCGATGGCAAATCCGATGTAAAAGGGTGCCAGCAGCCCTAAGATGAACTTCGCACCTGCCCAGATCTGGGCGATGTGCAGCAGCAATGCGATGAAAATCGCACTCGCAGCTATCACCAAAAAGGCGAGAAGCCCCCATCGGCGCTGTTCCTTTGTGAATTTTTCTCTCATAGTATACCTCTCAAATCAATCACTTTTAATATTATACACGATATTTCTTGAATTTACAATCATTCTTTGCTATACTTAAATTAAATTAATTAGAAGGAGCAATATAATCTTGCTGATGCCGAAATTCATGCTCCCAAACGTTCATGCGCTGACCGACGATTTTCTGGCTGCGCAGAAGATCGGGGGCATCATCTTTGACATTGATAATACGCTGGTCGGCTTCCGTGAGCCGCGTCCTACCCCCGAGGTGCTGGCGCTGCTGGAGCACCTGAGGGAAAAGGGAATTCAAGTGGCCATCGCCTCCAATAATAAGGAGGAGCGGGTCAAGACCTTCGCCGAAGGCTTGGGTCTTTCGGCCTATCATCGCAGCGCAAAGCCCTTGGGCTTTGTGCTGAGAAGAATTCGTAAGGAATTCGGCCTCCCTGCCAAGCAGATCGCCTTGGTCGGCGATCAGATCTATACCGATATGCTGGGCGGCAATCTGGCGGGGATGATCACGGTGCTGGTGGACCCCATCGACACCAAGGAAACCCGCCTCTTCCGCTTCAAGCGCAGAATGGAAATGCCGATCATCAATCGAAAACGCAGAAAGGATGAAAAACAGAAATGATCCGATTCGGTCCGGGTGGTAATTGCGAATGGTTTAAAGCCGATGGCAATAAGACCACCGATAAAATGCCCGCCTTCTTGAATAAAATCGGCCTCAATGCCTATGAGGTGGAATGCGGCCGCGGCGTGCGGATGAACGAGGCAACCGCCAAGGCCTTGCGTGCCGAGGCAGAGAAATATGGTATCGCCCTCTCTATCCATGCGCCCTACTATATCTCCATGTCCTCGCTGGAGGAGGAAAAGCGGCAGGGAAGTGTCCGCTATCTGCTGGAAAGCGCGGCGCTGGCTAAAAAGATCGGCGCCACGCGGGTGATCTTCCATTCCGGCTCCTGCGCAAAGCTCAGCAGGGAGGAGGCAACCGCCTTGGCGGTGGATACCCTTCAAAAGGCGGTGGCCGCCTTCGATGCGGAGGGCTACGGCGATCTGATCCTTTGCCCCGAAACGATGGGTAAGATCAACCAGCTCGGCTCGCTGGAGGAGGTTATGACCCTCTGTAAGGTGGACGACCGCATCCTGCCAACCATCGATTTCGGCCACCTCAACGCCCGCGAGCAGGGTCTTTTCTATACCGCCGCCGACTATGAGCGGGTGCTGGACGTAATGGAGGATGCGCTGGGTCATGAGCGGGCCACCAAGTTCCATACCCACTTTTCCAAGATCGAATATACCACCGGCGGGGAAAAGCGGCATCTGACCTTTGAGGATACCGTCTACGGCCCCGATTTTGCGCCGCTGGCCGAGGTATTGGCCAAGCGTGGGGCAGAGCCGATCATCATCTGCGAATCGGCGGGAACGCAAAGTAAAGATGCGCTGGAAATGAAGGAAATGTACGAAAAAGTAAAATAATACTTGAAATATTGAGAAATATCATGTAAAATATAGTGTAGAAAATTTTTCGCAAAAGAAAGGAAATATGTAACTATGTTAACTGCAGGCGATTTTAGAAACGGCGTGACCTTCGATATGGACGGTCAGGTGTTCCAGGTTGTTGAATTCCAGCACGTAAAGCCCGGTAAGGGTGCCGCATTCGTGCGTACCAAGTTCAAGAACGTGGTAACCGGCGCTGTTGTTGAAAAGTCCTTCAACCCCACCGATAAATTTGAGGAAGCTACCATCGACCGTAAGGATTATCAGTATCTGTATCAGGATGGCGATCTGTACTATTTCATGGATATGGAAACCTATGATCAGATGCCCCTTGGTCAGGATAAGCTGGGCGAAGCCTTCAAGTTCGTGAAGGAAAACGACGTTGTGAAGATCATGTCCTATAAGGGCAACGTCTTTGGCGTTGAGTGCCCCTTCTTCGTAAAGCTGTACGTTACCGAGACCGAGCCCGGCGTTCGCGGCGATACCGCTACCAACGTTACCAAGCCCGCTACTCTGGAAACCGGCGCTGTTGTTAAGGTTCCCATCTTCATCAATGAGGGTGAGCTGATCGAGATCGATACCCGTACCGGTGAGTACATGGGTCGTGCAAAGGAATAATCTGAGAGGAGAATAAAGCTATGTTAGAGAAGGTTGCTTATATCAAAGGTCTGCTTCAGGGCATGAAGCTGAAGGATGAGGATCCCTATAAGGAGCTGTTTGCCAACATCGTTGATGTTCTGGAAGACATGGCTGCCGCTGTTGCCGATGCTGAGGATAATATCATCGATCTGGATGAGTATATTCAGGAGGTGGATGAGGATCTGGCAGCAGTCGAGGATTTCCTGGACGAGGAATGCGACGATTGCGATGAGGACGATTATTATTGCATCGTTTGCCCCACCTGCGGCGAAGAGTTCGCTGTAGATGATGAGGTTGCCGAGCTGGGCGAAGTAAAGTGCCCCAACTGCGGTGAGGATCTGGAATTCGATCTCAACGATATCGAGTGCACCGGCGAATGCGAAGGCTGCGTCGAAGAGTGCGAGGACGCTGAGTAATTGAGCGAATAATACCCATGCCGCTTTGCGGCATGGGTATTTTTATAAGGAGAAGTTATGAAAACATCGTCTTGGTTTAATTTTCACGCCTGCCCGAAAACTGATATGGATGCCTTTCTTCAAGAGGGCATTTTAAGCCATAAGCGGATCGGCTTCGATGGTGTTAATTTTGATCTTTGCTGCGTAGGGGCGCTGGATGAGAGCTTGGATGCGCGGCTCGAAAGATTTTTGCAGCTTGCGCAAGAACATGAGCTGGAGCTCCCCGTTGCCCACCTGCCCTTTGTTACTCAAAAGGTTGGGCTGCCTGATGATCCCTCCTTCCAAACGAAGATGTATCGGGCAATCGATTGCGCCAAAATGCTCGGTGTCGGCTATGCCGTTGTTCATCCAAACAGCACCACCGTGCCGCTGGAGGGCTATAACCGTGCCGCTGAATTTGAAAACGTGATGGGTCACCTCGGCCCCTTTGTAGACTATGCCAAAAAGCAGGGGGTTCAGATCGTCATTGAAAATATGCGGATCGTTCATAAGGGTTATCCCGTCCATCGCTTCGGCGCATCGCCCGAGGAGCTTTGCGCCGTGGCAGATGCGCTGGGGATCGGTGTCTGCTGGGATACCGGTCACGCTAATATTACAGGTCTGAAGCAGTCGGAGGCGCTTGCCTGCGTGGGCTCTCGCCTGAAGATGCTGCACCTTAACGATAACGTGGCCGATGATGATATCCATCTTGCCCCCTTCTGCGGCAACATTGATTGGGCCGACGTGATGCAGGGCTTGAAGGCGATCGGCTTTGATGGATACCTCAATTTCGAGGTTTCAACCGCTCGAGTTCCTCTCTCTTGTCGGGAGGCCTTCGGCCGCTACGTCCATTCCACCGCCGCCGCGCTGGAAAATTTGATGAAATGATCGTTTTTTAAACCATAATAGTCTGTTATTGGGTTGTTTTTCACTGTTTTTTGGGGTATTATTTAGCAAAGAGGTGTTTGAATATGGAAAGAAATCGCCAAATTATTTACCAGCTTGCTCTGCGTACCTTTACGCCGGAGGGCACGTTGAAAGCCGCCGCTGCGTTGTTACCCCATGTGGCAGACCTTGGGGTGGATATCGTTTATCTTTGCCCCGTCTTCGTTGCGGAAAACGATCCCGATGAAGCAACCTGGAGCCCGCGTCAAAAGGCGTCGGCAACAAACAATCCGAAAAATCCGTATAAGATGGCCGACTACTTTAACGTTGACCCCGAATACGGCACGAACGAGGATCTTAAAGCCTTTGTAGCCTCCGCTCATGCGCTTGGCTTAAAGGTACTCTTCGATCTGGTCTACTTGCATTGCGGTCGCGGCGCCGTCTTTTTGAAGGATCATCCCGATTTCATCGAGCGTAACGAGGATGGCAGCGATGTGATCGGAGAGCAGTGGCCCTTTGCCCGCCTGAATTACAAAAACCCTGATCTACGGGCTTATCTTGCAAAAAATGTCGAATATCTTATCGGTGAATTTGACGTCGATGGCTTCCGCTGTGATGTCGGCGATCGTGTTCCGCTGGATTTCTGGGAATCGGTCTTTTGCCCGATCAAGGAACGGAATCCCGATTTTATCACCCTAAACGAGGGGCGTGACCCGGCATACCTTGCTAAAGCCTTTGACTGGGGCTATGGCTTTGAATGGGCAAGCACCATGCGCCATATCTTCCGCGGTGAGGAGAAGGCATCCGCCCTGCGTGCCCGCTGGGAAGAGGAAAAGAAACTGTACGGAGAGGCAACCTGCCGTCTGCTTCGTTCTATTGATAACCATGATACCGCCAGTGATATCGGCCTGCTGCGGAATGAGGTGGTGATGACCTCCCGCGGTGTGGAGGCGGCGCTGGTCGTAACCAATACCTTTGAGGGCATCGCCTTCCTTTGGAACGGTTATGAACTTTGTGATAACGCTGAAAATAATATGTTTTCCAACCGCGATCATGGGCGCAGAAGCGCAATGAACTGGTCTCGCGCCTTTACGGCTGAGGGGCGGCGCAGAATGGAGATTGTCCGTAAACTTCATGCACTCCATCATGCCAACAATGGCAGATTGGAATGGTTGGAAAACGACCTGCCCGACGATGTTATCAGCTATCGCTGCGGTGTTTCGGTCGTCGTGAATACCCGTAATACCCCCGTTACCGTTCGCGTCGACGGTGATTTTACCGCGCCGATCCTGCAAAGCGGTGCAGCGATCGAAAACGGAACCGTAACATTGGAGCCCTACGGCTATATCATTGCAAAATAAGGAGCGGCATTGCCGCTCCTTATTTTAATATAGAGTGCTTGTATTCGCTGGGCGTCATGTTGGTTGCCCGCTTGAAGCATTTTGAGAAATATTGAGGATTATCGAAGCAGAGCAGATCGGAGATCTGGGTCAGATTATATTGTCCCTCCCGGATCAGCCGCTTGGCTTCTTCGATCTTCAGGGAGTTGTAGAAGCGGATGATCCCGTGGTAGGGGGTAAAGAGCTTTTTGATGGTGCTTTCGCTTTTGCCGAGCCGTTGCGCAACCTCCGCAACCGTGATCCGCCCGTAGATATTTTTCATGAGGAGATCGGAGATCTCCTTAACCTGATATGGAACGTCCACGCCGTCGATCACATAGCTCCGCCGCTTCTTTTTAGATAAAACCTCGGTACTGCGGCTGAGCTTGATCAGGAAGATCTCCAAAAGGTTTTTGGTTATCTGGCTTGCTCCGAAGGGTGCATCCTTCAGCATCGACATTTTTTGCAGCAGAGGATCATGCGGATCCTCCATCCGAAAGCAGGAAAGCCCCTCGGTGAAGAGGGA
>JAFQKO010000032.1 GCA_017396865.1 Clostridia bacterium
ACGTTATTGATCAGCTCGGCATTTTGCAGAAAGTTTTTTGCGATAAATTCAGAACGCAACGGATCGCCCGGCATCAATACGGTCTTGCCGAAATCCTCGGGCTTGGCGTTAATATGCGGTGTCGGATAATTGGCCATTGGAATCCTCCTTAATAATTTTCACGATTGCGCTGGTACCCAAGCGGTGGGCACCCAGCTTCAAAAAGTCCTCGGCATCCTGCAGAGAGCGGATACCGCCCGCCGCCTTGATCTTCAGGCCTTGGGGCACGTGGCGGGCAAAGAGGGCGATATCCTCGCGGGTGGCGCCGCCGGTGGAAAAGCCGGTGGAGGTTTTGATAAAATCTGCCCCCGCCTTGCCGACGATCTCGCACATTTTGATCTTTTCATCCCGCGTGAGCAAGCAAGTCTCAATGATGACCTTCAGCACTCTGCCCTCGCAACGCCCCTTAACAAGGCGGATTTCTTCCTCCAGATCATCCCAGCGCCGATCTTTGATCCAGCCGATATTGGCAACCATATCGATTTCATCGGCTCCGTCCGCGATCGCCTCCTGCGTTTCACATACCTTGCCGAAGCTGTTGGTATAGCCGTTCGGAAAGCCGACGACGGTGCAGATTTTGACTCTGCCCGCCGCATATTCTGCGGCCTGCTCCACATAGCTCGACGGAATGCAAACCGAGGCGGTTTGAAAGCGGATGCCGTCGTCGATCACCTCTTTGATCTGCGCCCATGTAGCATCTACCTTCAAAAGGGTATGATCAACGGTCTTTAAAATGTCTTGTTTGTTCATTGGAGAGCCCTCCTTTTATATTCTATTATCATTATACCGCACTCGAACGGAAATTTAAACCCTAAAATAAAAAATACCCAACCCCGAAGGGTTGGGTATCTAAAAAGCTTATTTTACGGAAGCGTTTTGGATATTGGAAACAACGAGGGTTGCCAAGTTATCTGCAGTAAGAGGTGCGCCACCGATGGTGCAATCCTCAAAGGTAACTGCTGCTCTCGCATCAATTCTAAAGCCGGCCTCAAACTCACAGCCAACATAGGTGGTAGGAGCATAGGGACGCATATAGGCGTAGCCGCTGCCTTCACCGAAGTAGCAATCCTCAAAGGTGGCTGCACCCATGGTTGCGGCAAAGCTGGTCCAGCCCTTGAAGGTGCTGTTGGTAGCAGTCAGAGTCTGATTCAAGCCCTGATCACAGCTAATGGTATAAACGGTACCGTCGATGGTAACGTTGTTCAAAACAACAGGCTCGCTATGGGCACTGTTGTGGTTAACGAAAATACCGCGGAAGGAGCCGGTGATGGTGATGTCCTCGATCAAACCGCCGGTGGTGTTGATGCCGGAATCCCAAGTGCCGCCTGCACCCTTAATATCGAGGATGTTGCCGCCGCCGTTGATGGACTGACCGTTCGTAACGTTGATACCGGTGGTGCCGTATGCATTGCTCATGCCTGCGGGATCGATCTTAACGTCCTCGGTCATGATCACATCCTTGCCGGATTCCAAAGCGGCAATCAAACCGTCTGCATCGTCAACGAGTACGGGAAGCTCAACGCCCTCGGTCCAAGGATGGTTCTGTTCGGTGATATCACCGAAGGCAGCGTCAAGGGCAGTATCGGCATCGGCAAAGCCCTTTGCCTGAACAGCTTGAGAAACAACAAGGATATCAAGGGCACCGTTTTGGTTGCCGTCGAGCTTTACCATGTCCTCATTGGTAGCTGCAGCGGAGATATAAACCTGAGACAGGTTGGGGTAAGAGGTATCACCTGCGGGCAGGATACCGTTCTGATGTCTCCAAGTGCCATCGTCCAGCTGACCACCTTCGTAAGCATATTCGAACAACATATAGTTATTGCCATCGATGGTAATCTCACCGATTTCGGTTTTGTTCCAAGTGTTGTGATAAGAGGTTCCGATCAGAGAACCGTCTGCAGAACCAATCTCAATGGCAACGAG
>JAFQKO010000033.1 GCA_017396865.1 Clostridia bacterium
CCCTCCATCGGCTCGTGGCGGTCGAAATCAAAGGAATAGGGAATGGGCTCTAAGGCAATGCCTTTTTTATCCCACGTGAGCTGCACCATATAGCCCACCCCCCAGGTGGGGCGCTCGTTTTGCGAGGGGAAGAAGAAATTGCCCATGCTGTATACGATGGGATGCCCTTCATAAAATTCGTAGCCCTGGGGGCAATGGGTGTGCATGGCGATCACCGCTTCGGCGCCAAGATCGATAAAGTGGCGGTAAAGCGCCACCTTGCCGGGGGAGGGGAAGGGGTTATATTCATTGCCGCCGTGGAAATAAATAATGGGGCGCTGCCCTCGCTCTTTGGCGGAAAAGATCGCCTTGGTGACGCGGGTGAGATGATAGCCTGCCGTGCCTGCGGAGTGGGGGCCTGCGATGCCGAACTCGTTTTCGTTGACGGCGATGATCGCCACCCCGATACCGTCCTGCTCCAAAACGGCGGGGGCATAGGCCTTTTCAATAGTTTCTCCCGCACCGATCACCCGATAGCCCTTTTTCAAAAGCAGATCACGGGTGGCGAGCATGGGGGCGTCGCCGTAGTCGCGGCTGTGGTTATTGGCCAAGCCCACAACGGTGGGGGAAAGGGCATCGATAAAGGCGCAAAAGCCCTCGTCCGAGATGAGGTTGGGGCCCGACTTGGTGATGGGGGTGTGGCCCTCGGGCGTACCGAAGATATTTTCCAAATTTAAAACGCTGAAATCCGCACGCTTAAAATAAGCGGCGGTTTTTTTCATGATCCCTTCGGCCTCCTCGGCCGTGGGCAGAGTGTTAAAATAATTAAAAGAAAGGTCGCCTGCAAAGAGGATTTTCATGGCTTTTTTCTCCTTTTTGTTCGTTGGCTTAATTGTAGCAAATCGGCTTGCCGAATTCAATAGAAATTTTATCAAAAAAGGGTTGACTTTAACACTTTAGCGTGATAAAATATTGAGCATACAATATGAAACGGAGATTAAGCCATGAGCAAATTAAAGAATCCGGAAAACGACCGCCTGTTCGAGGCGATTTTAACCTTAAAAAACGTAGAGGAATGCTACCGCTTTTTTGAAGACGCCTGCACCATCAAGGAGCTGCAGGCGATTGCCCAGCGGCTGGAGGTTGCCTGCCTGCTGGACGACGGCGCGAATTATCAGGAGATCAATAAGCGCACCGGTGCCTCCACCGCCACCATCTGCCGTGTGAGCAAGTGTCTCAACTACGGCAACGACGGCTACCGTACCGTCATCGATCGGATGAAGGAGGAGCGTAAGCAATGATCATCGACGACAGCATTATTCGCAGCGAGGAGCGGGCAGTATTTGCTTTGCGGAGCTTATATCAGCAATACGGCTATTCCCGCTTCAAGATGAGCCGTTTTGAGGAATACGATCTGTACGTTCGCAATAAGGATTTTCTGATCTCCGACGAGGTCATCACCTTCACCGACCATAACGGCCGCCTTTTGGCGATGAAGCCGGACGTTACCCTTTCCATCATCAAGAATACCGCCGATGCGGAGGGAGAGGTGCAGAAGGTCTACTACAACGAGAACGTCTATCGGGTGGCCAAGGGCACCCATACCTTCAAGGAGATCATGCAGGCAGGCCTGGAATGCATCGGTGATCTGCGGGAGGAGGACGTGGCCGAGGTGGTGCGGTTAGCCGCCAAGAGCCTTGCGCTGATCGGGGAAAACTACGTTTTGGATCTTTCCCATATGGGTCTGCTCTCGGCAATGCTGGAGCAGAGCGGGCTTTCGGAAGCAGGCTGCGCCAAGGCGCTTGGCTTCATCCACCAAAAGAACGCCCATGAGCTGGCCGCACTCTGCAAGGCGGAGGGTGCGAATGCCGAAAAGCTCAACGCGCTGATCGCCTGCTGCGGCGAGCCTAAGGCGGCGCTTTATGCGCTGCAGGAGCAGTTGGACTCGGATCGGGAGAAGCAGGCCTTTGCCTCCTTTGCCCGCCTTTGCGCCGTTTTGGTGCGGGAAGGCTTGGGGGATCGGGTGCGGGTGGATTTCTCGGTCGGCAACGATATGAAGTATTACAGCGGTGTGGTCTTTAAGGGCTATATCGAGGGCGTACCCGGCGGTATTCTGGCGGGCGGCCAATATGATAAGCTGCTGCAAAAGATGGGCAGAAGGAGCGGTGCCATCGGCTTCGCCGTCTATCTGGATCAGCTGGAGCGGCTCTCGGAAAAGGAGGTCGGCGCACGTGGATAATATGGTCAATATCGCCCTTCCCAAGGGTCGCCTCGGCGAAAAGGTTTATCAGATGTTCAAGGAGGCGGGCTTTGAATGCCCTGCCATCGAAAAGGTCAACCGCAAGCTGATCTTTGAAAATCCCAAAAAAGGCGTGCGCTATTTTTGGGTCAAGCCCTCCGACGTTGCCATCTACGTGGAGCGGGGCGCCGCCGATATCGGCGTGGCGGGCAAGGATATCCTACTGGAATACCGCCCCGACGTGTATGAGCTGCTGGATCTTGATATGGGCAAATGCCGCATGGCGGTTGCCGCCCCCAAGGGCTTCCGAGATCCCCGCGAGCGTACTCTGCGGGTTGCCACCAAATTCCCTACCATTGCCGCAAAATTTTATGGCGAAAAATGTCGGGATATCGATATTATCAAATTGAACGGCTCCATTGAGATCGCCCCCATTTTAGGGCTTTCCGACGTCATCGTTGACATCGTGGAGACCGGCACCACCCTTTTGGAGAATAACTTGGAGCCCATCGAAACCATTGTGCCGATCAGCGCACGGCTGATCGCCAACACCGCGGGCTATAAATTCAAAAACGAAGCGATTGCAAAGATTGTTGCAGGATTGGAAAAGCAGGTAAAGCAAGATGATTAAGATGATGAAATACGGGGAGCTCCCCAACAGCGAGATTTTTGCCCGTGAGGAGCAAAAGACCAACGTGGCAGATATCGTTGCCGATATTATCGCAACGGTACGTAAGGAGGGGGACGCCGCCCTCTTTGCCTATAACAAGAAGTTCGACGGCTGTGACCTTTCCGCTCTGGAGGTCAGCGAGGCCGAGATCGAAGAGGCCTTCGCGGCGGTGGAGCCCCGCTTCCTTGAGATCCTCAGAAATGCCGAGCAGAATATCCGCACCTTCCATCAAAAGCAGGTGCGCAACAGCTTTATTATCAACGAATGCGAGGGAGTTGTGACCGGTCAGAAGATCACCCCCATCGAAAAGGTGGGTCTTTACGTCCCCGGCGGCACCGCCGCCTATCCCTCCACCGTTTTGATGGATAGCGTTCCCGCCAAGATCGCGGGCTGCCGTGAGATCGTGATGGTCACCCCGCCCGGTAAGGACGGTAAGGTCAACCCCGTCATTCTGGCGGCCGCCAAGATCGCGGGCGTTCAGCGCATCTTTAAGGTGGGCGGCGCGCAGGCGGTGGCCGCGCTGGCCTACGGCACCGAAAGCATCCCCAAGGTGGATAAGATCGTAGGGCCGGGGAATGCCTTTGTGGCCGAGGCGAAAAAGCAGGTCTTCGGCACCGTTTCCATCGATATGATCGCAGGCCCCAGCGAGATTTTGGTGGTGGCCGACGGCAAGAGCAATCCCGCCCACGTGGCAGCCGATCTGCTCTCTCAGGCTGAGCATGATAAGCTGGCCAGCGCCGTATTGGTTACCGAAAGCGAGACGCTCGCAAAGGCGGTCTCCGAAGAGCTGGAGCGGCAGATCCCGCTGCTCTCCCGTGCTGAGATCGCAAGAGCCTCCATTGATAATAACGGCAAGATCATCATCGCCGAGGATCTGCGGGTGGTGATCGAGATCGCCAATGAGATCGCACCCGAGCATCTGGAGCTGATGGTGGATAACCCCTTCGATTATCTCGACGGCATCAAGCACGCAGGCTCCATCTTTATGGGTCGCAACTGCCCCGAGGCGCTGGGTGATTACTACGCAGGCCCCAACCATACCCTGCCCACCAGCGGAACCGCCCGCTTCTCCAGCCCCCTTTCGGTGGATGATTTCGTCAAGAAGAGCCAGTATACCTACTACACCCGCGAGGCGCTGGAGCGGATCGGCGGGGACGTGGCCTACTTTGCCGAGGCCGAGGGTCTGCAGGCCCATGGCCGCAGCGTTACCATCCGATTGGAGGATCAAGAATGAGCCGCTTTTTAAAGGATCGCTATGCGGCGCTGGAGGCCTATACCCCCGGTGAGCAGCCGCGGGATATGGAGTATATCAAGCTCAATACCAATGAATCTCCCTACCCGCCCGCCCCCGAAGTGGTGGCGGCGATGAACGCTGAGCAGGTGGAGCTGTTGCGGCTGTATTCCGACCCCACCGCTAAGGGATTAAAAGAAAAGCTCGCCGCCCTCTATGGCGTGAAAAGTGAAAATATCTTCCTCTCCAACGGCTCGGATGATATCCTTAATTTTGCCTTCATGGCCTACGGCCAAAAGGGCGCGATCTTCCCCGATATCACCTACGGCTTTTATCCGGTGTTTGCAGAGCTGCATGGGGTGGAATACCGTGAAATCCCGCTGAACGACCGCTTTGAAATTAACAAAGAGGAATATTTAAATCAAAATAAACTGATTGTTATTGCAAATCCAAACGCCCCCACGGGAATCAGTTTGGGGCTTGACTCCATTGAGGAGATCATCCGAAGCAATCCGGACGGGGTTGTGGTGGTGGATGAGGCCTACGTGGATTTCGGCGGCGTCAGCGCCTATAAGCTGATCGAAGCATACGAAAATTTATTGGTGGTGCGCACCTTTTCCAAGTCCCGCTGTCTGGCGGGCGGTCGGCTGGGCTATGCCATTGCTTCGGCGGGGCTGATCGAGGATCTGGAGAAGATCAAATATTCCACCAACCCCTATAACATCAACCGCCTGACCATGCTGCTGGGCGAAAAAACGGTGGAGGCGGAGCGCTATTATCAGGAAAAATGCCGTAGCATCATCGCCACCCGCACCGCCACGGCGGCAGGGTTGAAAAAGCTGGGCTTTACCGTTTTGAATTCGGATGCCAATTTTCTCTTTGCCCGCCATCCGAAGATGAGCGGCGAGGAGGTATACCTGAAATTAAAGGAGCGGGGCGTTTTGGTGCGGCACTTCACCAAGGAGCGTATCAAGGACTATAACCGCATCACCGTCGGCACCCCCGAGCAGATGCAAAAAATGCTGAAGATTTTGGAGGAATTCCTATGCGAGTAAGCAACATTGAACGCAATACCAACGAAACAAAAATCAAATTAACCTTAAATTTAGAGGGCAGCGGAAAAGCCGAGATCCAAAGCGGCGTTGGCTTTTTGGATCATATGCTCACCCTCTTTGCCGCTCACGGTAAATTTGATCTCACCGTTGCCTGCAAGGGCGATATCGAGGTCGACGATCATCATACCGTGGAGGATATCGGCATCTGCCTCGGCAAGGCCTTCGAGGAGGCGCTGGGCGAAAAGCGGGGCATCAACCGCTACGGCAGCTTTATCCTGCCGATGGACGAAGCTCTGATCCTCTCGGCGGTGGATCTTTCGGGCAGAAGCTATCTCGGCTACGGGCTGGAGATCCCCGCCCAAAAGATCGGCAGCTTCGATACCGAGCTGGTGGAGGAGTTCTTCCTGGCGTTTGTTCGCCAATGTCCCATGAGCCTGCATCTGCGGCAGTTGGCGGGCAGTAATTCCCACCATATCGCAGAGGGTGCTTTTAAATCGGTCGCCCGTGCGCTGAAGGCGGCGGTCGCAACCGACGGCAGTGATGCCGTTCCGTCAACTAAGGGAGTATTATAAATGATTGGAATAATTGACTATGGGGTCGGCAATCTGTTTTCGTTGCGCTCCTCCTTTGAAGCCATCGGCGAGCAGGTGTTCGTGTCGGGCGATGCAAAGGAGCTGGCCAAGGCCGACCGTTTGATTCTGCCGGGGGTGGGTGCCTTCGGCGATGCCGCCATGAAGCTGCGAGAGAGCGGGCTGGATGGCTTCGTTTTGGAGCAGGCCGCGGCAGGAAAGCCCCTGATGGGCATCTGCCTCGGGATGCAGCTTCTTTTTGAGCGGGGCTTTGAATACGGCGACCATCAGGGCTTGGGGCTTTTGAAGGGAAACGTGGTCGGCATGGAGGGAAAAATCTCCCCCGACCTTAAGATCCCCCATATCGGCTGGAATGCCCTGCATTTTCAGCAAAAGACCTGCCCGCTTTTTAAATATATCAACGAGGGCGACTGCGTTTATTTCGTTCATTCCTTCTACGCGGAAGGGTGCGAGGAGTCGCTGGCCGCCACCGCCGAG
>JAFQKO010000034.1 GCA_017396865.1 Clostridia bacterium
CCGGTCAGGTCGAACCAGGTGGGGGCCTCAGCCAGCCAGCCGCCGATAACGGCGCCGGAGGCGATGGAGATCATCGAAATGAGGCCTAATTTTTTCTTTAATGCAGGTTGATTAGACATTTTGATTTCCTTTCGTTATGTTTATTTAATTGCATCCAGCAATTCTTCGGTGTTGATAACATGGCAATAGATGTTGTTCAGGATCTCCAGCTCGTTGTCCTGGATCTTCTGGGTGGATGCCATGCAGGCGTCCTCGATCAGCCAGACCTTGAAGCTTTCGTCGGCCAGGCTTCTGACGGTGCCGGAAACGCACTGATCGGTCAGAACACCGGTACAAACAACGGTGTCGATGCCCATATTTTGGAACCAAAGGCGCAAGGGAGTGCCTGCCAGAGCGCTGTCGGTGGTCTTGGTGACGACGATCTCATCCTCCATGGGAGCCAGCTCGGGAACGATCTCGGCGCTGGGGGTGCCGGGCGGGAGCAGCAGCTCGTTGTAGCCGGTGGCTTTTTGGTCCAAGGAGCGGTCAGCGCCGTTCTTCTTCTGGCACTGGATCTTGGCGAAGGCAACCTCAATGCCCTTCTCGCGGAAGGCCTTCAGGATCTTGGCGTTGTTGGGAACAACCACTTCGTCGATTTTGGTGTAGAAGGGCTCCCAGCGCTCGATCTCGCGCAGCTCGGCCTCGGTGGGATTCTCGCTCCGCTCGGGTCGGGTGATGAATACGTGCTGCATATCGATAACCAGCAGCGCGGTTTTCTTGGGATCGATCTCAATCGTTCCCATGTCCATGTCGTTCTCATAATAGAACGATACATGACGGTCGTTTACTCTCATTTTTCTTCCTCCTAAAAAATAAAAAGAGCCGCTAAAAACGACTCTCAAAAGATACGAAGAACCAAATCTTTGTCCTTTTGCCTGAGAGAGTTTAGCCCCTTCGGCACCCAACTGAATGGGATTCTCCAAAGAATTATAAAGTTGCGTGGAACTTTATCGCGGTGTTATCTTCACCGCAGAATTCTATTCTATTATACAAAACTGCGCGAAAAAAGCAAGTGCTTTTTGGATTTTTGTGGTTTTTGTCAAAAACGGCAGGACGTTCATCCTGCCGTTTGTTTATTTAAGTAACTTTTTGATCGCTTCTGCGATGTTTTGGCCGAGGAGGAGGTTGCCTTCCTCGGAAAAATGCACGCCGTCAAAGATCTTTAACTTGGGGTGGGGCACCATCAGGCCGTAGGCATCGAAGATGGGGAGCGCAAGCTCCGCGGCCAATGCCTTGACCTGCTCATTATAGGCGATGACTGTTTTGTTGGTATCCCGCAGGGTGATGGGGGTCTCGTGCTTGGAGGGGTCGGCCACTCCGTCGGTCAGCGGGGTGGAAAGCCCCAGAATAACGGGGGTGTTGGGCAGGAAGCTGCGCAACGCTTTCAGCGCATTGCGGTAGTTTCGGCCGTAGACCTCGGGGGTCTGCTCGTGGAAGTGGAGGCCGCTGTTGAAGTAAACCGCCTCATATTGATAATCCTCTTGCGCACAGACCAATTCGATCTCCTTGATGAAGAAGGGGTCGTCCACCCCCTTGGAGGTGGCAAAGGAGGTGATGGCATAGCCCTCGGGCAGATGCTTTTGGATCATGCCCTTGCTACCGTCGATGATAGAATCGCCGATCAGCAAGATGCGCTTTATTTCGCGGTCGGCGTTTTCCCGCCAAACGCGGGTCCATTCAATGCGTTCGTTCATGGTGTTTCCTCCTAATTATATGCCGTAAACAAGCCAGATGTAGATGTATGCGGGGACGATGGCGGCGAGGGTAAAGGGAATGCCGATCTTAAAGAAGTCTTTATTCTTAACCTCGTAGCCCTCCTTGCGCAGGATGCCGATGCCGGTGATGTTGGCAGAGGCGCCGATGGGGGTAATGTTGCCGCCGAGGGTTGCGCCGGAGAGTAAACCGAAGCAGAGGGGAATGGGATCCAAACCTGCATTGGCAAGGCCGGTGATGATGGGCAGCATGGTGGCAACATAGGGGATGTTGTCGATAAAGGCCGAAAGCAGCACCGATGCCCAAACGAGGATGGTATAAAGCAGGAACGGGCTGTCGCTGCCAACACCCTTGAGCAGGTTGGCGGCCGCGGCGATAACACCCTTACTTTCCAATCCGCCGATCAGCAGGAAAAGACCCAGCAGAATGCCGATGGTGGTGAAGTCGATCTCCTTGAGCGGACCGACGATGGAACGGAAGCTTTTGCTTTTGGCAAGGGTGTAAATCAGCCCGATCACCATCAGGGCAACGCAGATGTAGCCATTGGTTTCGGCGGGCTTATTGTCGATAAAGGAAACGGCGATCAGGAAAACCAGCGCCAAAACCAGTAGGATGGTGGGCACATAGTCGGTCACTTTAGTGCGAGTCTCTGCCTTGCCGACTGCGGCAGTCTCCTTGCGAAACAGGACGAGCAGAATGAGCGCGGAAAGCACTGCGCCCAGCTCAACGGCAAAGAAGATGCTGGGCTTTCCGTGGAACCAGAAGAAGTCAAGGAAACTCATATCCAGCTCGGTGCCGAGCATGATGGCGGTGGTATCGCCGATGAGGGTGGCTGCACCCTGCAGATTGGAGGAAACAGCGACAGCGATAATGAACGGAACGGGATTGGTGCCCAGCTTTTTACAGATCGCCAAGGCGATGGGGGCAATCATCAAGACCGTTGCCACATTATCAACGAAGGCGGAGATAAAGCCGGAAAAGAGCGAAAGGGCAACGGCGGCCCACTTCACATTCGGCACCTTTTCCATGATCAGGTCGGCCAGAAGCATCGGCATCTTGCTCTCGGTAAAGAGGGCGACCAGCCCCATGGTGCCGGCGATCATCAATATCACGTTGAAGTCGATGGAGCCCCAGATCTCGCCGAGCGGCAAAATGCCGGTAGCGATAAAAATCAAACCGGCGGCCAGCGCGATGTACGGGCGGTATTTGCCGAAGATCAGCATCAATATGTAGGTTAATGCAAAAATAACGATTGCAGGAATCATAAAAGATACATTCCTTTCCTTAATAATAACGTTATTATATAAGGGAATGGTCGAAAAGTCAATACGATGCTCTTTTTTGTTGCAATTTCGGCGGGGTTGTTATATAATAAAAAATAAGCCTTTTAAATTATGAGATATACGGAGTAAACGATGAAGAAAAGAAATTGGTTATTCGGAATAGTGGTCGGTTTGATGCTGATGCTCTGCCTTGCGGTGGGTGTGATGGCAGAAAAGGCCGAGGTGAAGGAGGTTCCTGCGCCGGAGGTCAAGGGTAATAACGTGGTGCTCGTCAGCCTGAATACCGGCGCTACCATTTACGAAAAGAATGCCGAGGAACGGGTCAATCCTGCCTCTACCACCAAGCTGATGACCATGGCGGTGGCGGTCGATATGATCGAGGATATGCAGGAGACCATCGTTTTTGATAAGGCGGCTTGCTATGCGGATCTGGTGATCGGCAGCTCCAACATGGGGCTTAAGGACGGCGAAAAGGTGACGCTGGAAAGCCTGATGTACGGCATCGCCGTCACCTCTGCCAACGAGGGCACCAACGCGGTTGCCATCCATTTGAGCGGCAGCATCGAGGCCTTTGTTGCCAAGATGAACGAGCAGGCAGAGGCTTGGGGCATGAAGGGGACTCACTATGTTAATACCCACGGCCTGACCCATGAGGATCACTATACCACCGCCGAGGATATGGCGATTTTGGCGCAAAAGGTGTTTGCCGACGAGCGGCTGATGCCCTACTTGAGCTGCGCCAATCACGTGCTGCCCGAAACGAATATGAATCCTCAACGCACCATCACCTCCACCAACCAACTGCTTCGCTTAAACTCCGGCAACTATTATAAATATGCCGTAGCCGGCAAGACCGGAACCACCACCGCCGCCGGCTATAATCTTGTTTCGATGGCCAGATATAAGGGGATGGAATATGCCTGCGTGATGATGAATGCCAGCTATGAGCTGGATACCAATCCGGTTTTTGCCGATTCCACCGCGCTGTATAAATGGGCGTTCAGCCACTTCAGCGTGCGCAGTCTGTTGGTGGAGAATGCCTCCGTCTATGAGATGAAGGTAGAGCTGTGCGCCAAGGGTGATTATGTGATGCTGATCCCCGAGGGCAGGGTCGAAGGCGTCGTTGCCGATACCGCCGATGTGGAGAACTTTATCATCATCGATCTGGCCAAGGAGCTGGATTCCGAGGGGCGCACCGCCTTTAATACCTTGATCGAAAAAAATAAAAAGCTTCCGCTCACCGAGCTGTTGGCGACCAATCAAAAGAATGCAACCGTAAAAACCGTGCAGAATACGGTGGATGCCGCCCTTAAGGAAAATCCGGAGGCAACCTTTGCTTGGCTGGTATTTGCGGGTCAGGAATCGGTGATGGCTCCTGTTACCACCGGC
>JAFQKO010000035.1 GCA_017396865.1 Clostridia bacterium
GCGGATGCAATACTCCAAGGCGACCCTTAACGAGCTGGCAGAGTTCGCCCATGCCCACGGCGCAGTCATCGCGGTGGAGGATCTGCCCCGCACCTGCCTGGGCAATTCGAGCGCAGACATCCTTGAACTGCTCGATGCCAACGATAAGCTGCGGGTCTGCTTCGATACCAACCATCTTTTGGAAGAAGATAATCTCCATTTCCTGCAGGCGGTGGGCGATAAGATCATCACCCTCCACGTTTCCGACTATGATTTTCTCAACGAGCGCCATTGGCTGCCCGGCGAGGGCAAGCAGGACTGGAACGCCCTTTATCGCGCCATCAAGGAGATCGGCTATCAAGGCCCTTGGATGTATGAGATCGGGCTGGACTGCCCCAAGACCATCCTGCGCGACCGCCCGCTGACCTTCGGCGATTTCGTTCAAAATGCCGCCGCCATCTTTGCTCAAAACACCCCGCCCCTCCTCGGCACCCCCGTTGAGGGCCTGGTGAGCTGGAAATAACGCTATGCACACAGCATACTTCGACACCCAAACCACCCTGCAAAGCAACGCGACCTATCGCTTTGATCCCGAAAAATCAAACATCTATCTGACCGACACGCAAGAGACGCCCGACCCGAAATACCACGACATCTGCGCAAGCGACCGCGAACGCCCCGTGCTTCGCACCGCCTTTTATCTCAAAGGGCTTGAAAACGTAACGCTGGATTTCGGCGGCGCGACCCTTCTTTTGCACGGTAGGATCCAGCCTTTTTTGCTGGATCAATGCCGCAACGTCACCATCAAAAACGTAACGGTGGAATATGAGCGCTCCCTCTTTACCGAGCTGGAGATCCTCTCCCACACCGAAGGCGAGCTGCGTACCCGCCCCAAGCCCCGCTTTCCCTGCCGCGTAGAGAATGGGTACTTTATCCCCTATTCCAAGGATTGGGAGGATCGCGAGGTTCACGTCGGAGAATGCCATTTTATGGAAGCCTTCGATCGCCAAAGCGGTGCAGGGTGCGGGCTGACGGTAGCCTATATCGGCGAAGAGATCGTGATGCGCAAGCATCCGCCCGCCCATAACATTCAGCACGTCAAGGTGCGGCGCGAGGGCGAGGATATAATATTTATAGGAACGTTCCCGGCCCATTGGGATGCCTCCATGACCCTCGCCATCGAGCACGAGCCGCGGGACAAATCCAATTTGGCGATGTACCACTGCCAAAACGTCCGCATCGAAAACTATCGGATCTTGAACGGCTGCGGCATGGGACTTTATGCCATGTATACCGAAAACATCACCGTTGACCGCTTTCTGTTGTATCGGGACAAACAGTCCCACGGGCTCGTAACCAACTCTGCCGACGGCATCCATTTCGTTGCCTGCAAGGGGCGGATCGAGGTGACCGACAGCGTCTTTGAGGGCACCCTCGACGACGCGGTAAACATCCACGCCAACTACTACCAAACGGTGCGGGGCGAGGGGAATACCCTCTTTGCCGCCCGTTCCTCCTTAAGCAACGGCCTGAGCGCCTTCAGCGGCGCCTTTCAGGCAGGGGACGAGATCGCCGTATACCACGGCAACACCTTGGAATTAAAGCAACGCTTCACCCTGCAAGGGGTGCAGATTCCCGAACGGTGGCGGGTGGAGCTGACCACCGACCGCCCCGCCGACAGCCTTTGCGAAGGGGATCTCATCGAGAACCGTTCCACCAATCCGCAGTTTAGCTTTCGGCGATGTCGGTTTGGCAAGGCCAATACCCATCTGCGGCTGCAAACGCGGGGCAAATCCCTCATCGAGGATTGCACCTTTGAGCTACCGATCCTGCTCTCGGGCGATACCGACTATTGGTTTGAAGCAAGCCCCATCGAGGATCTGACCATTCGCAACTGCCGCTTTTGCGGCGAACGGGGACGGATCGACATCTGTCCGCAGTTCAACCCCACCCCAAAGGCACCCTATTATCACAGCGGTGTAACCGTTACCAACTGTACATTTGACAACCCCGAACCCCTAAAGGCAAGCCATGCGGAACGCATTGTTTTTACCGACTGCACTTTGAAAGGAGCAACCCATGATTCACAATCCTGATAAACAATTAAACTACGACGTCGTCGTTGTCGGCGGCGGGCTGACCGGCCTTTGCGCCGCCATCGCCTCGGCACGGGGCGGGGCGAAAACCGCCCTTGTTCATGACCGCCCCGTTTTGGGCGGCAAC
>JAFQKO010000007.1 GCA_017396865.1 Clostridia bacterium
AAACGGTTGGAATTCCGAGTGAGATCTCTGCTGAAGCGGTCAACGGTAAGCTGCAGGTTGCGGTCACTCCCGCCTTTGGCGAGACCTATGATGCTTATGCCATCTATTACGGAACCGATCGGAACGCCCTGACCCGTGTTGAGGTTGAGGAGGTTCCTGCCTCGATCGAGGTGGCGCAGTATCAAAGCTATTATGTGGCGGCTGCGGGAATCCGCGGCGGTGTCGAGGGTGAGAAAGCGGAAGCGGCAGAGCCCGTTTTCGTGGAAGCCAACGTGATGAACGACTACGCCCGTGCGCTGGAGGATATCGAGCAAACACTGCCTTTGATCCTGGGTGAAAATACAGAGGCCAAAACTGTTAGCTGGTATCAGCCTGCGGCGGTCGGTGTTGCCTACGGCAGCGCGATGACCTTTAAAGCCGAAAGCAACGTGGCGGGCTACGGTGTGCAGAACGACGGTTCTGTGAAATTCCCGCCTAAGGGTTCTGCGCCCGTGCAGTGTAAAATTACACTCACCGCTACCCTCAACGGGGTTACGGCGGAGCGGGTGCTCTACACGACCGTAGAGCCTGCCGATCTGGCAAATAACAAAGCTGTTTTTGTCAGCACCGAGAATTTGAGCGGGCTGACCAACGTAGACCTCACCAAGGTCGGCAGCATCGACTGGGTACAGCTTACTGACGGTACCGGCTTCTCGCTGTCCAATATGGCGCAGAAGAAGGATGCTTCGGTTATTACCGATATTTATTGGGCAGACGGCGGCCGTCAGCAGACGGTGACCGACTGCAACCATACCTATACCGCCACCGACGGAACAGCGGCAACGGTGAATCGCTATGCCCTTTCCACCCGCAATGCGGGCAGCTCCATCAATGTGAAACTGAACGGCGGCGAGGATGCCCGCAGGATCGGCATTTATGCCGGCGGCTGGAAGGCAAATTACCGCATCGATCTGCTGGTGAACGGGCGGATCTATGCCACGGCCGACGGCAGTACCGGCGCGGCAAACCTCAGCTCCACCTTTATTTTTGACTATCAGGGCTCTGCCTCCGATGAACTGATCATTCGCCTTACTTTGGTTGATCCTACCGCATGGGGTGTTACCAACGGCAGTGCATATCTTTCCGCTGTAACGGTGGGTAAGGCAGAGGAAAAGAGCGCCTCCTTCGGCGGCTCGGAGAATGCAACGAGCTCGAGTATGATGGCGGTCAACCTGACCGAGGTCGGTGGCCTCGATTGGGTGCAGTTCACCGACGGCACTTCCTTCTCGTTGGCCAATATGGCGCAGAAGAAGGACGCTTCGGTTATTACCGATATTTATTGGGCTGACGGCGGCCGCCAGCAGACGGTGACTGACAATTTCTATACCTACACCTCTACCGACGGCACGGCGGCAACAAAGGATCGCTATGCTCTTTCCACCCGTAACGTAAACAGCTCCATCAACGTCAAGATGAGCGGCGGCACGGAAGCACGCAAGATCCGCCTTTATGCAGGCGGCTGGAAATCGAATTATCGCGTCGATCTGTTGGTCAACGGCGTAGTGGAAGCCACTGCCGACGGCAGTACCGGCAGTGCGCAGGTCAGCACCCTCTTCACCTTTGATTATCAGGGGAAGGCCACCGATGAAGTCATTGTTCGGTTGGTGCTCACCGATCCCACTGCTTGGGGTGTAACGAACGGAAGCGCTTATATTTCTGCTATCGCGGTCGACTTGGTCGGCCATGAATACGGTCCTTGGGAGACCGTGACGGCAGCAGGTGTCGGCACAGAGGGCCTGCGTCGCAGAGCCTGCATTGAAGCGGGCTGTACCGAGGCAGAGGAGCAGGTTCTGCCTGCGTTGCTGGGCACGCGTGCCTCCGAATTGGCGGCGCTGATCGCTCGGATTGAATCGATGGACACTCAATGGTATGACGCGGCAGAAACGGCTGTTTTGCAGAACAAAGCAGCGGCAACCAAGTCTGCCATGGGCGAGATGAATGATGCTGCACTCTATGCCGCTGAGAAGGAACTGCTGATTGCGGTTGCCGCCATGGAGATCACCACCTATCCGCCCGTCTCTGCCAAGGGCACCCTCCCGATGGAGCCTGCCTTCTATGTGCTCTCCACGGTTGAGGATTATCTTGCCTGGGCTAATGCAGTCAATAACGGAAGCTGGGGCAGAAGCGGTGTGATCTTGGGCGATTCTATTGACCTCTCTGCCGTGACTGTGTCGGTCACGGGCTTTGAAGGTACCTTCGATGGAAACGGTAAGACTCTTTTCAATTTGAAGGTTGCCATGTTCAGCAGCTTTGCGGGCGCGATCCGTGATCTGACCTGTGAGGGCTTTACCCGTACCGGTTCGGCGCGGAAGCAGGCTGTTTTGGTAGACGCTACCTGCGGCGATGCTGCGTTTGAGAATATCACCATGAAGAATTGCTCGCTGACCAACGGCTACGGTATTTCCGCCTTGATGGTCGGTCAGCCCGGCGGTACTCTTTCCTTTACCGATATTCGGATGGAGGGCTGTTCTGCGTCCTTTAGAAGCGATTTCGGCGGTAAAGGTATGCTGGTGGGCGGCGGCGCGGATAATTCCGTCTGGCACGGAATTATCATGGATCGCATCACCCTGGAGGGCTGCTCCTTGGTCTCTGCGGCGCAGAGCCGAAGCAACCAGCGTACCGGTATGCTGGCAGGTGAGGCAACAAGCGACGGCAATACCTTGATTCGCAACGTGCTGATCAACGATTGCGAAATGTCTGCTCCTATCGATTCGGACAACAGCATTTACTACGATGCCTCTGTTATCGCCTGCCGTTTGGGCAATGGCGATAAGATCAACGGTTGCCTGATTATCAACAGCGATTTCGATACGATCAAAACGGTCAGCTCGACCAATAATCACGGTATGGTATCCCGCTGTTATTGGGATCGGGATTCGGTGACCGATCTTAATACCGCGTCTGCCGAGGCGCTTGCGAACGGTTCTTTGGCCTATCTGCTTTCGCAGGTAAGCGGCCAATGGACGGTGCGCAACGGTGAGACGGTGCTGAAGACTGCCGACGAACAAAGAACCCATCAGGTGGAGTTTGTGGCAGGCGATGAAGCCTTGGTCGCTTATACCGATTGCGCAGGAAAGCTGCTTACGATTCCCGAGCACGCCGATTATATCTGGGCGGACGCCGAGCAGCTCACTGAGCGGGTATTTACGGCTGACGCAGTTGTTTTGGGTATGCCGCGCGGTGATGTGAACGGCGACGGCGTGCTGAACTCTGCCGACATTGTGGCGCTGCTGCAATTCATCAACGGAGACGACGCCATTAACGAGAAATTTGCCGATCTGAACGGCGACGGTTCCGTCACGTTGGCAGATGCTCTGCGGATGCTGAAAACGATTTCTGCATAAATATTAAGTAGGATATACCTCGGTATATCCTACTTTTTTGTTGCGAATTTTTATGGGATATGGTATGATAATATAAGAATAAGGAAAAATGGAGCGTATCAATGGCGGAGCAAGGCTATTATGTACCCGCGGGGCGAACCCGAACGGAATTTATCGAACGAAAAAGCCGTTTTATAACGACCATCAGCATTGTGGAGAGCGTGGAGGAGGCGGAGGCCTTTTTGGCAGAGATCAAGGCGGAGTTTCCCGATGCTACCCATAATTGCGCCGCCTATCGTATCAAAACCCCGCTGGTGGAGCGGTTCTTCGACGACGGTGAGCCGGGCGGCACGGCAGGGATGCCGATGCTGGACGTTTTGAAAAAGCAGGAGCTTTTCGACGTGACGGTGGTAGTTACCCGTTATTTCGGCGGCATTCTGCTGGGTGCGGGCGGCTTGGTGCGTGCCTATTCCAAGGGCGCGGCCGACGGCGTTGCGGCGGTCGGTACGGCGCGGATGGAGCCGGGCGTGCGGCTGCTGCTGAGATGCGGCTATCCGATCTATGATCGGGTGCAGCGGATGCCTGCCTTGCAGCGTGCCGAGATTCTCAACACCGAATTTGGTGCGGAGATCGAGATGGAGCTGATGCTGCGCACAGCTGAGGAAGAAGCTCTGCGGCAGGCGCTGGCCGATCTTTCGGCAGGAACGGCGGTTTTGGAGCGGCTGGAGGAAATATTTTACCCATTCAAAACGATTTGTTAACAATTTCTTCATCCATTTTCTGTATAGAAAAGTTATACTGTAAAGGAAAAGAAAAGAGGTTGATTTAAATGAGCAGAATTTTAGTTGTAGACGACGAGCAAAATATATGCGAGCTGTTGACGCTATACTTAACCAAAGAGGGCTATACCGTCGAAACGGCAGCCGATGGGGAAGAGGCGGTTCAGAAGAATACCACCTTCAATCCCGATCTGGTACTGCTGGATATTATGCTGCCCAAAAAGGATGGCTGGCAGGTTTGCCGTGAAATTCGCCAAACCTCCAACGTGCCGATCATCATGCTCTCGGCCAAGGGCGAAACCTTTGATAAGGTCTTGGGCCTGGAGCTGGGTGCCGACGACTACGTGACCAAGCCCTTTGATACCAAAGAGGTGATGGCGCGGATCAAGACCGTTCTGCGGCGGGTTGGCGGTCTGCCCGACGATGCCCGTCAGGAGGTGGAATATCCCAATCTCTACGTTTCGCTCACCAACTATAAGCTGGTGGTCGGCGGTAAGCAGGTGGAAGCGCCTCCTAAGGAGATCGAGCTTTTGTATCATCTGGCCAAGAACCCCAATCGGGTGTTTACCCGCGATCAGCTGCTGGATGAGATCTGGGGCTTTAAGTATTTCGGCGATTCCCGCACCGTGGACGTGCATATCAAGCGGATCCGCGAAAAGCTGGAGGGCGTTTCCGATCGCTGGGCGATTCGCACCGTCTGGGGAATCGGCTATAAGTTTGAAGCGGTGGAATAAGTGCATAAACGAATATTCTTTCGATATTTTAATGCCTGTGCCTGGTTGATCTTGCTTACCATCTTCGTTCTCGGCGTTGCCACAACGGCGGTGTTTACCTTTCAGCAAATCCGCGAGCAGGACGATAAGATGGAAAATGCCGCGCAGCAGATGGCATCTATGCTGCAGGGGATGCCCTCGAACTATAATGCGCTGGTCGGCACCGTGATGGAGGGCTCCATCGAAACGGTCAAGCAGACCCTTGATAGCGACGTTGTGATCATTAACCGCCGCGCCGAGGTGATGCAAAGTACCTTCGAGGGAGAGGCAACCATCGAGCTGCCTGCCGCCGCGCTGGAAACGGTGCTGAAGGGAAAGGTATATCGTCGCCAAAGCGTTTTCGTTCGCAGCCAGGGTAATTCCTATACGGTCGGCGTTCCGGTGCTGGACGACCGTGAAAACGTGATCGGCGGTGTGTTTATTACCGCCCGTCAGGTACGGGTCAATTCGGCCATGCGCGGGATTTTGCTGACCTTTACCTTCTGCGGTATCAGCGTTATGGCGCTGGCTTTTATCATCCTTTATTTTATTACGCGGCGCATTACCCGCCCGCTGAACGAGATGGCGATCGCTGCCCGTGCCTATGCAAAGGGCGATTTTTCCAAGCGGATCACCGTTACGCCCGATGCGGAGCTGGGCGCGTTGGCGGCTACCTTCAATCAGATGGCCGACGGTATTAATAAGCTGGAGACGATGCGGCGAGGCTTTATCGCCGACGTTTCCCATGAGTTGCGTACTCCGATGACCACCATCGGTGGGTTTATCGACGGCATTTTGGATGGCGTGATCCCCGCCGATCAGCAGGAAAAATACCTGTTGATTGTTTCAGAGGAGGTCAAGCGTCTCAGCCGTATGGTCAATAATCTGCTGGACGTGGCGAAGATGCAGTCGGGCGAGATCAGCTATAAGATGGTGTCCTTCGACGTAACCGAAACGGCGCGTCGCGTGGCGGTTACGATGGAGGAGCGCATCAGCGAAAAGAAAATTCGGTTTTCATTGCTGCTGCCGGAGGATGGCTTATATGCGATCGGCGATCAGGATGCGATCTATCGCGTGATCTATAATTTGGCGGATAATGCGGTGAAATTCACCCCCGAGGGCGGCGAGATTACAATGGCTGCCGCCGTTCGCGAGAATAAGATTCATTTTTCTGTCAAGAATACGGGCGACGGCATTCCGGAATCGGAGGTCGGCAAAATCTTTGAACGCTTTTATAAAACCGATAAGAGCCGCGGGCAGAACCGTAAGGGTGTCGGTCTGGGGCTGTATATGGTGAAGAGTATTATTGAGGCACACGGCGAGGATCTGTTTGTTACCTCCCGTGAGGGCTCCTTTGTTGAATTTTCCTTCACCCTGAAGCGAGCGGAAGACTTATAGGAGGGACTATGGACGAACAATTAAATCAAGGCAACGGAACGGTGGAGCAGCCCTCTGTCGGCTCCGCCGAGGAACAAACGGTTGTGCCTGCGGCAGAGCCGCCGTTGCAAAACCCGCCCGCCGAGGCGGCATCGGAAGCGCCTGCGGCGCAGGCGGACGCGGCGGAATCGCCCGATTCATCGGAGCTTCCGATTGCGGAAGAAAATTCGCAGCAGCCGTATAGTTATCAAAATCCGTATCAGCCGTACGGCACGCCCTTTGTGCCCTGCGCCGAGCAAAAAAAGAGCAGAAATCTGCCGTTGATCATCACCGCTGCGATGGCGGGATGCATCATGCTTGGCTGTTGCCTGATCATTGCCGCGGGGATCCTGCGGGACGCCATGACCAAGCAGGACGTCACCGAAGATCAGGGTATCTTCAACGGGCAGTTTACTACCGATCAGCAAATCCAGAACGGCGGTATCGAGCGCGATGAGAATGCGGTCTATAATATGCCCGAGATTATTACCGAGGAGAAGAAGGGCGAGGAGCTTTCGCTGGTGGAGATCAATAAGAAGGTCAAAAACAGCGTCATCGGTATTTTGGTTTCCTATGAGGAGAAAAAGGAAGCTGCCTTCTCGGGCTCCGGTGTGATCATCAGCGAGGATGGCTATATCCTGACCAATAACCACGTAATCGAGGGCGCAACCAAGCTGACGATCGTGCTGAGCGATGGGATCACCGAGTATCAGGCGGCGGTCGTCGGGCGGGATGAGCGCTCCGATATCGCAGTGCTGAAGATTGAGGCGAGCGGGCTCACCGCTGCGGAGCTGGGCAACAGCGACAGTCTTGAGGTGGGCGAAACGGTGGTAGCGATCGGCAATCCCTACGGAATGGAGCTGGCGGGCACTATGACCAACGGCATCGTTTCGGCGCTCAACCGTAAGATTGAGATGAACGGCTCCTTTATGACGCTGATTCAGACCAACGCCTCCATCAACCCCGGCAACAGCGGCGGGCCGCTGGTGAATGCCTACGGTCAGGTGGTCGGTATCACCTCCTCCAAGCTGGTGGCAACCGGCTATGAGGGGATCGGCTTTGCGATTCCCATCAACTATGTGGTGGATATCTCCGAGGAGCTGATCACCTACGGCTATATCAAAACCCGCGCCTATATCGGCATTCAGGGCAGCAGCCTGACGGCGGAATATGCCGAGTATTACGATCTGCCGATGGGTGTTTACGTCTATTACGTGGACCCCGAATGCAGCGCCGCCGCGCAGGGCTTGCGAAAGGACGACGTCATCGTTGGCTTTGCGGGCGAGGAGATCACCTCGATGGCAGAACTCAATGCATTGAAGGATGCCTATAAGCCGGGCGATAAGGTGAAGCTGAAGGTTTGGCGTGAGGGCGAAACCTTTGAAATTGAAATCACTTTAACCGAATCAACTTGATCAACGTATCGGGGGCAGCTTGCCTCCGATACTTTTTTTCTTGCAATTTAAAGAGCGTCGGTATATAATGAGAAAAAAGAAGGGGGCGTCTGTTTTGAATCGAGTAACCTCATTTTTAAAGAAGAAGGATATAGAGATTTCTTGGCGTCGGTATTTTATCGATGCCATGAGCGGTATGGCGCAGGGTCTTTTCTGCTCTCTGCTGATCGGCACTATTTTGGATACGATCGGCACCTTGAGCGGGTGGGGCTTTTTTAATGAGATCGGCGGCTATGCCAAGGCGATGGCCGGCCCTGCTATGGCGGTGGCGATCGGCTATGCGCTGAAGGCACCGAATCTGGTGCTGTTTTCGCTGCTTGCAGTCGGGCAGGCCTCGAATGTGCTGGGCGGCGCAGGCGGCCCCCTGGCAGTCTTGCTGATCGCCATCGTGGCGGCAGAGTGCGGCAAGCTGATCTCAAAGGAAACAAAGATCGATATTTTGGTCACTCCGCTGGTAACGATTTTGGTCGGCTGCGGGCTGGCAAAGCTGGTTGCGCCCTATATCGGCCAAGGTGCGGAGGCCTTCGGTAATCTGATTATGTGGGCTACCGAGCTGCAGCCGCTGCTGATGGGTATTCTGGTTTCGGTGTTGGTCGGCATTGCGCTGACGCTGCCGATCTCCAGCGCCGCCATCTGCGCCTCCCTTGGCTTGGTTGGCTTGGCGGGCGGTGCGGCGGTTGCGGGCTGCTGCGCCCAGATGGTCGGCTTCGCTGTGATGAGCTTTAAGGAAAACCGCTGGGGCGGCTTGGTTTCGCAGGGAATCGGTACCTCCATGCTGCAGATGGGCAATATTGTGCGCAATCCGCGCATCTGGATTCCGCCTATCGTTGTTTCGGCCATCACAGGCCCGCTCGCTACCTGCATTTTCAAGCTGCAGATGAATGGCGCGCCGGTCTCCTCCGGTATGGGTACCTGCGGCTTTGTGGGTCAGATCGGTGTGCTCACCGGCTGGGTCAATCCGTCTGAGGCGGCGATTAATAACGGAGCTACAGCCATGCAGGCAGGCTGGTTCGATTATTTCGGCCTTGTGATGATCTGCTTTGTGCTGCCCGCCGTTTTGACCCCGTTGATCGGTTACCTGCTGCGTAAGCTCGGCTGGATCAAGGAAAATGATTTGAAATTATAAGGAGAAGTATGATGGCGGAAAATCATGCGCTTCAATATTGGTATGAGAAACTAAAAAAATATTTTTCCCGCAGAGATGCATTGGTGTTCGCGATCGCCTTTGTTACGGCTCTTTTGGTTCATTTCTTCGGATTTACCGATAAATATATCAACCACGACGACGTGGACGGCCTCTATTCCAACTGCGATTTTGCGCTGGCCTCGGGCCGATGGTTTTTGCAGGCGGTTCACGCTCTGACAGGGAATATCAGCAGCTCTTGGCTGAACGGTCTGCTGGGCTCCTTCAGCCTGGCGGCTTCGTCGATGCTGGTGGTCAAGCTGTTTCGGATCACTCGTCTGCTGCCTGCCTTTCTGCTGAGCCTTTGCATGATCGCCTTCCCGACGGTCGCTTCCACCTATTCCTATATGTTTTCCTCGGGCGCTTACCTTTTCGCAATGCTGATGGCGGTGGCGGGCGTCTGCTGCGTGCGGATGGAAAAGCCGCTTTCGCTGGCGGTCGGCGTGGTTCTGCTGGCCCTCTCAATGGGCTGCTATCAGGCATATTTCTGCTTGGCGGCGCTGCTTTTGGTGATGCTGTTGATCTGCGATCTCTGCAATAACCGCTGGGAAGGTCGCTTCAAGCCGTTTGCGGTAACTGCCCTGAAGTATCTGGGTGCGCTGGCACTGGGCTTGGCGGTCTATTACGTTGTTTTGCAGATTTTGCTTAAAGTTACCGGTACCGTCCTGACCGAGTATCAGGGGATCAGCGGAATGGGGCAGATTACGCTGCCGATCCTGCTGCGCCGTATTCAAACAGCCTATCGGAGCTATTGCGATTTCATCGGAAATAAGCTGTTCCCGATCTTTGGCGGGTATTTTCCGATTTTAGCGGTTCTTTCGCTGCTGGTCGGTCTGGCGACCGTTGTTATCTGTGTGATACGAAAAAAGGTGTATCGCCAATGGGTATCGATGGTATTTTTGGTGATCCTGCTGGCGGTTTTCCCGTTGGCCGGCAGCCTGATCTATCTGATGACCGAGGTGGATATCCATCTGCTGATGATCTATCCGATGGTCTTTTCGTTGCTGCTGCCCTGCTTTGCGCTTGAGCATCTGCGCTTGCCGAAGGGGCGGTGGCTGCGACGGGGTGCGGCGGCCATGACGCTGCTGCTGATCCTGCTGCAGAGCGTCATTGCCCATGAGCTGGTCTTTGTTACCAACCGTGCCTATTTCGCCATGGATATTACCTACGAAAACGTCTATGCTTATTATTTGAAGCTCTCGGCTAAGATCGAGCTGACCGAGGGCTATCAAAAGGATACCCCCGTTGCATTGATCGGCACGCAAACGATGGATAATTACGTTCCCGATCCCGGAATGACCGGTGTGCTGGTGGGGGATGCGGCGTTGAACATCTATTCCTACGACCGAATTTTTGCCTATTACATGGGCACCTCCTATCGGTTTGCCTCCGGTGAGGTCAAGCAGGCGCTGATGCAAACCGAGGAATATCAGGCGATGCCCTGCTATCCTGCGGCGGGCTCGATCCGCATGATCGACGGCGTAATTACCGTCAAAATGAGCCAATAATTGAATAAAAACAGAAAAAAGAGTCGATTTTATCGACTCTTTTTTTATTTTAAAAAATCATACTTTTTTATGAAATACTATTGATTTTTTCTATTTTTTTGGTATAATTTATATCAAGTGGAGTCTAAATGGAGTCCAAGTGTGTATTAAGTGGAGGATTTTGGAGAGAAAGGAGGCGCAAACATGGCTTATCTGACCGGTTATTATGAAAATTTTGTCGATGAGAAGGGCAGAGTGATCATGCCGAAGAAGCTCAAGGAGCTGATGGGCAGCGATCTGGTGCTGACGCACGGTCTGGATGAGTGCGTGTGGGTGCTTACGCGGGAGGCCTGGAGCGAGCTGGAAGGCAAGCTGAGCGCATTACCGATCTCCAAGGGCAGAAAGATTGCCACCTTCTTCAATACTTATAAAACCGACGTTTCTGCCGATAAGCAGGGCAGAATGCAGTTGCCCATCTCCTTGCGTCGCATCGCGGGCATTGAGGGAAATGCTGTGATCATCGGCAACGGCAATCGGGTTGAGATCTGGAATCCCGAGCGGTTCAATGCGATGGAGCAGGATCTGGATACCGAGAGCATTGTTGCTTCGATGGATGAGCTGGGCTTCTGATGAAGGAATTTGAACATTACAGTGTGATGGCGCAGGAGTGCATCGAGGCCCTTGCGATCCGTCCGAACGGAATATACGTGGATGCCACCTTGGGTGGCGGCGGGCATAGCTCGCTGATCGCCGCAAAACTGGAAAAAGGGCTGTTGATCGGAATCGATCAGGATGCCGATGCCATACGGGCGGCGAGCGCACGGCTGGCCCCCTTCGGGGAACGGTTTCGCGCCGTAAAATCCAATTTCTCCGCTCTTCGAAACGTGCTGGATGGGGAGGAAATCCCCGCCATCGACGGTATCATCTTCGATCTGGGTGTTTCCAGCTTCCAGCTGGATGAGGAAAGCCGCGGTTTTTCCTATCGCTTCGATGCGCCGCTGGATATGCGGATGGATCGGGAGCAAGCCCTGGATGCCTATCAGGTGGTCAATGGCTATTCGAAAGAGCAATTAACCGAAATTTTGTATCGCTACGGCGAAGAAAAAAAGAGCCCCAAGATCGCATCGGCCATCTGCCGCAGCCGTGAAGAGGCTCCGATCGAAACGACCGGTCAACTGGTTGAGCTGATTGAAAAATGCTTCTCACCGAAGGAGCGCTACGGAAATAAGCATCCCGCCAAGCGTACCTTTCAGGCCTTGCGTATCGAGGTGAACGGTGAGCTTCGGATTTTGGAGCAGGCGCTGCGTGATGCGGTGGCTGTGCTCAAGCCCGGCGGCAGGATCGCGGTGATGACCTTCCATTCGCTGGAGGATCGCATCACCAAAACGGTGTTTGCCGATCTGGCATCGGGATGCATCTGTAATAAGAATTTACCGATCTGTGTATGCGGCAGAAAGCCTGTTGTGAAGCAGATCACCCATAAGCCCATCACCGCTTCGGATCGGGAGCTGGCCGAAAATAACCGCTCCAAGCCTGCGAAGTTGCGGGTGTGTGAAAAACTTTGAGAAAGAAGGAAGACCGCATGAAAAAATTGAATCTTCGGGGTATGCGCTGGGGCGTGATCCTCTGTGTGCTCGCCTTTGTGCTGCTCAGCGGCTATCTTCTGTATAGCTATATCACTCTGAATGAGGTCAATAGCGAGCTGCTGGCTGCGCAGAAGGAACTCACCCGTCTGGAGGGCGAGGAAGGCTCCCTGCAGGTAGCGCTGGAAAGTAAAACGCCCATGGAAGAAGTGGAACGGATCGCCACCGAAGAGCTCGGCATGGTAAAGCTCGAAGGCTATCAGGTGCAGGTCATTAATCTGCAGACCGACGACGAGGTTAAAATCGTGCAGGATGAATCCCAAAGCGGCAGCTGGCTGGACGGTGTTGTCGAGCAGTTCAATATTCTTTGGGAATATTTGAGCTAACGTTTAATAGGATGAAAAGTGAAACGAGAGTGGGAATTTTTTCTTGCTCTCATTTTGCGCTTTATATGGAGCGAAAATTTGGCGAGATTTTGTAGAAGAAGAGAAGGAGAGAAGGCATAGATGGGCAAGGGACCGAGCAAATCGATGGTGCAAAGAGGTACGTTTCTGCTGGGCGTGTTCGTTGTTGCGTTGCTGCTTTGGCTGGCGGGCTGGCTGGTGAAATATCAGATCATCGACTATGATTTTTACCAAGCGAAGGCGATCGGCCAGCAAACGATGGATACAACGCTTTCTGCCGGTCGCGGCACGATCTATAGCCGAAATTATACCCCGCTGGCGGTCTCTGCTTCGGTGGAAACGGTGTATATTGCGCCCAATACCATCGATCAAGAGGATGAGGAATATTGCCGCCTGATCGCCTCCGGCCTTTCGAAGATTTTAGGTGTGGAGGAGGAAACGATCTACGCCAAAACCCAAAAAACCAATTATTATGAGCTGGTGAAGCGCCGTGTGGAGAGCAACGTTGCCGATCAGGTGCGTGCCTTTATCGAGGAAAACGATATCGAGGGCGTTCATCTGGTGGAGGATACCAAGCGGTATTATCCCAACGGCAGCCTGGCCTGTCATATTCTCGGCTATACCGGTACCGATAACGTTGGTCTGGACGGCGTGGAGGATATCTACAATGAGTATCTTCAGGGCACCTCGGGTAAGCTGATCACCGCAAAAAATGCGGTCGGAACCGAGCTTCCCTATGAATACGAAACCTATGTGCAGGCTAAGGATGGCCAAAACGTGGTGCTGACCGTGGACGAAACGGTGCAGTATTATCTGGAAAAGCATTTGGAAGAGGCGCGAGAGGAGCAGCAATGCCTCGAGGGCGCCTCAGGCCTGGTTATGAATGTAAAAACAGGCGAAATTCTGGCGATGGCATCCTTTCCGAACTATAACCCCAACACCTATTTTGAGGTAACCGATGAAATGCTGCTGCAGGAGCTGGATGCGCTGCAAGCGGAGGGTGCCTCCGAGGAGGATATGAAGGCCGCCGAGGCTGCTGCGCGCAATAAAATGTGGCGAAATAAGTGTATCGTTGATACCTATATGCCCGGCTCCACCTTCAAGATCGTTACCCTCTCCATGGCCTTGGAGGAGGGGCTGATCTCCACTAACGATGCCTATGATTGCACCGGCCATATCGCCGTTGCCGACCGTATCATCCGATGCTGGAAATCGGGCGGACACGGCCATCAAACCCTCGCGCAGGCGATCCAGAATTCCTGCAACCCCGCCTTTATCACCATCGGTAAAGAGGTGGGCACCGAGCGGTTTTATGAATACTATAAAAACTTTGGCCTGACCGAAAAGACCGGTGTGGATCTGAACGGTGAAGAAAGCGGCATTTGGTTCTCCCAATTCCAGGAGGTTGAGCTGGCAACCGCTTCCTTCGGCCAGAACTTTAAAATCACGCCGCTGCAGATGATCACAGCGGTTGCCGCCGCCAGCAACGGCGGAAATTTGATCACGCCCCACGTGGTGAAGGAGATCACCGAAACCCAGGAGGACGGCAGCGAAAAGGTGGTCAAGAGCTTCACGCCGTCGGTGCGTCGGCAGGTTATTTCCAAGGAGACCAGCGATCTGGTCTGTAGCCTGCTGGAGGACGTTGTAACGGTCGGCTCCGGTAAAAATGCTTACGTTAAGGGCTATCGGGTAGCGGGCAAGACCGGTACCTCCGAGAAGATCGACCTTTACGTTGCCACCGGCGAAAAAACCTATATTTCGTCCTTCATCGGCTTTGCCCCTGCCAATGATCCCGAGTATGCCATCCTTGTGATGCTGGATACCCCCAGCAACGGCGAGATCTACGGCGGTATCATCGCCGCTCCCGTGGCGGGCGATATTCTGAGCGATATCCTGCCTTATCTGGGCGTTCAGCCCCAGTATACCGAGGAGGAGCTGGCAACTCTCGACGTTACCGTTCCTTCTCTGCGTGAGCAGAGCCTTGAAAAGGCAGAGAAAACGCTGAAGGATAAGGATATTAAGTATGAAATCATCGGCGATGGCGAAACCGTCACCGCCCAGATGCCCGAAGCGGGCACCACCATGCCGCATAGCGGCACCCTCTATCTGTATACCGGCGATGCCAAGCCGAATGCCAACGTCACCGTTCCCGATCTGGTGGATTACTCGGTGGCGGGTGCAACCAACCACCTGCTGCAGCTTGGATTGAACGTGCGGGTGGTGGGCAACGGCAACGTGGCAAACGATGCGCTGGTTACCGAGCAATCCCATGAGGCAGGCACGACGGTGCCGCAGGGAACCGTTATCACAATTCGAACCAACAGCTCGGTCGGCGTATCGAGTATGTAGGAGAAAGGAAAAAATCATGCTGTTGAGTACGCTTTTAAAGGGAATCCAAACGCTGAATGCATGGCAGGATTGCGAGATCGAAGCTATTACCTGTGATTCCCGCCAAGCCAAGGCGGGCACCCTCTTTGCCGCCATTCCGGGCGAGCAGGTCGATGGCCATGATTATGCCCAAAAGGCGGTGGCGCAGGGCGCTTCGGTGGTGTTGGCCGAGCGTGCGGTCGGAACCGCCGTGCAGGAAATTTTGGTGCCCTCCACGCGCGATGCATTTCAGCTTCTTTGCGCCAATTTCTTCGGTCATCCCGAGCAGGAAATGAAATTTTTGGCTGTCACGGGAACCAACGGCAAAACCTCTGCAACCCAATTCGTTAAGAGCATTCTGGACGGCCTTGGCGTGAAGGCAGGTCTGCTGGGCACCGTTTATAATCAGATCGGTGCCGAAACCCTTCCCGCCGCCTTTACCACGCCGGAGCCCTATCAGCTTTTTTCCCTCCTGCGCCGTATGAAGGACGCAGGGGTGGAAACGGTGGTGCTGGAGGTTTCCTCTCAGGCGATGGATCAGCGGCGGGTAGATAGCCTTCCCTTTGCGGTAGCGGGCTTTACCAACCTGACGCAGGACCATCTGGATTATCATAAAACCATGGAAAACTATAAGGAGGCCAAGGCACGCCTGTTCACCATGGCGGAAAAAGCGGTGCTGAATTCGGACGATGCCACCGGTAGGGAATGGGCAGAGCGCTTCGGCGGTCTGACCTATTCGGCGCAGGGCGCAGCCGATTTGGCGGCCTCCGAAATTCAAATCGACGTAAGCGGCGTGCAATATCGCCTCACTTATGGGGAAAAGAGCGCCGAGATCCGCGTATCTACCCCCGGACTGTTCACCGTGTCCAATACCCTTTGTGCGGCGGGTGTTCTGCTGCAGGCGGGCTACTCCTTCGAGGAGGTTGCGGCGGGGCTGAACCGAATTCCGAAGGTGCCCGGTCGGGCGGAGATCATCACCGAGGAGCTGCCCTTTGCGGTGATGCTGGATTATGCCCATACCCCCGATGCGCTGGAAAATATCCTCACCACCATTCGTACCTATGCCAAGGGCAGAGTGGTCACGCTGTTTGGCTGTGGCGGCGACCGCGACCGCACCAAGCGGCCCAAAATGGCGCGGGCAGCAGCGAAATACAGCGATTTTCTGATCGTGACCTCCGATAACCCCCGTACCGAGGATCCCGCCGCGATTATTCGGGAAATTTTGGTGGGCTTGGAGGGGAGCAGCGTTCCTTACGTGGTGTTTGAAAACCGTAAGGAAGCGATCGGCTATGCCATCCGCAATGCCCAAAAGGATGATTTGATCCTGCTGGCGGGTAAGGGCCATGAGGATTATCAAATTATCGGCACAACCAAAATCCACTTTAATGAAAAAGAGATTGTAAAGGAATTTTTAGAGCAATGCTGACGTTAAGCGAAATAGCGAAGGCCCTGCATCAATCTGTAAATGCCGCCGATTTTCCGATCGAGGCAGTTCAAACCGATTCGCGGCAGGTGAAGGAGCATACCCTGTTTGCCGCCCTGGTGGGGGAGCGGGTGGATGCCCATCGCTTTATTCCTGCGCTGGATGCGCAGTTTGAAGAGATTGTTTTTTTGGTCTCCCGATTGCCCGAGGAGCCAACCCGAAACCCCTGCTTTTTGGTGGAGGACGTGCGTGAGGCGCTGGGTCTGCTGGCCAAATCGCATCTGCAGGCGGTACCTGCCGAGATCGTTTGCGTAACCGGCAGTGTGGGAAAAACAACAACGAAGAATTTCATTCTTTCGGCGCTGGCACCTGCCATGCAGGTATCGGGCACCTTGGGGAATATGAATAATGAGCTGGGCGTTCCGCTCACCGCGTTGGCTGTTTCGGATACGGATCGGGCGGCGGTGATCGAAATGGGAATGCGTGGCTTGGGTCAGATCCATTACCTGACGCAGTTTGTTACCCCCGATATTGCGGTGATCACCAATATCGGCGTTGCCCATCTGGAGCTGCTGAAAAGCCGCGAGAATATCGCCTGCGCCAAGCTGGAGCTGGTGGATGCCCTTCCGCGGGATGGGCTGGCGCTGCTTAACGGCGATGAGCCGTTGCTCTGCGGCGCGCGTCCCAATAAAAACTGCCTGTATTTCGGGCTGAAGGCCCATAATGATTACCGCGCCGAGGAGATCGAGGGCAGCAGCTTTACCGTCTGCTATCCCGGCGGTCGGCTGCGGATGGCCCTGCAGGTGGAGGGTGAGCATCAGATTATGAATGCGCTGGCCGCCTTCGGTGTGGGGCATCGGCTGGGCGTGGAGCCCGCATTGCTGAAGCAAGGAATTGAAGTCTTTGCAGGTGATGGCCGCAGAATGTTTACCGAAACGGTCGGCGGCGTTACCGTGATCGACGACAGCTATAACGCCGCCCCCGACTCCATGGCCGCCTCGCTGAAGGTTTTGGCGGGCAAAGGCGGCCGCAGAGTGGCCGTTTTGGGCGATATGCTGGAGCTGGGCGCCTATGAGGAAAAGGGCCATCGCGACGTTGGCCTGCTCTGCGGTGAATTGGGGATCGATGCGGTGGTTTGCATCGGTGAACGGGCAAAAATGATCTATGATGCCCTTCCCGCAGAAACGGAAAAATATTATTTCGGTGACCGTGCCACGGTGCAGCTGCCGAAAAATTTGGTTCGGAGCGGCGATTCGGTGCTGTTCAAGGCCTCTAATGCCATGAACTTTACTGCGCTCGCTCAGGTGTTAAAAGAAAGGATCGGGGAATAAAATGAATTATTGGTTAGTTGTTACCGCGTTTGCCGTCACCTTCTTTGTGGCGCTGATTTTAGGGCCGTTTATCCTGCCTTGGCTGCGGCGGCTGAAGTGCTCTCAGAGCATTTTGGAGGACGGTCCCTCCTGGCATAAGGAAACCAAGCAGGGCACCCCCACCATCGGTGGCTTGATCTTTATCATTCCTACCGTTTTGGTTACTACCGCTCTCGGCATGAAGGAGGTGCTGCAGGGTGATTATCGCTTGCTGATCTGCCTTGTTTTCGTGCTGCTGTGCGGCGTTGTGGGCTTTGCCGATGATTATATCAAGGTGGTTAAAAAGCGCAATAAGGGCCTTTCCGTGCTGCAGAAAACCCTCCCGCTGATGCTGTTGATTGCGTTATTTTTAGGTACTTTGTATATCAATAATTATATCGACGATACTATTTTTATCCCCTATCTGAACGTGGAGCTGCCGCTTTGGTACTTCTATTTCGTGGTGATGATCCCGTTCTGCTTCTTCTTTGTGAATTCGGTCAACCTGACCGACGGCTTGGATGGCCTTGTTACCGGCGTTTCGCTGCCTTATACCATCTCCTTTGTGGTGATCGGTGCCTTGATGGGCTCCGGCAACGATGGCATAACCGTTTTTGCAGGCTCCCTGACCGGCGGGCTGATGGCCTTTTTGATCTATAATTTCCATCCCGCCAAGGTGTTTATGGGCGATACCGGCTCTCTGTTTTTGGGCGCGGCAATCGTTGCCCTCGCTATGGCCTATGATCTGGTCTATTTCATCTTGATCGGCGGTATTATGTACCTGATCGAGGGCGTTTCCGTGGTATTGCAGGTCGGCTTCTATAAGCTGACCCATGGCAAGCGGATCTTTAAGATGACTCCGATCCACCATCATTTCGAGCTTTGCGGCTGGTCGGAGGTCAAGATCGTAACGGTGTTTACTATCATCAGCGCCATCGGCTGCCTGCTCGCTCTTTGGGGCGTTGTGTATTATAAGTTTGTTGCTTGATTTTTTGAATAGAATTGTTTAGGAGGTGAGCTGCTTGGCGGCATCCGCACCGAAGAAAAAAATAAAATGGTTGCTGAAAAAGGGAGAAGCGGGCGGTATTGATCTGGTTTTTCTGATTTTGGTTCTCTGCCTGCTGGCCTTCGGCTTGATCATGGTAGCCTCCTCCAGCTACGTCAGCGCGCTGTATAAGTACGGAAACAGCTATTACTTCATCGAGCGCCAGCTGCTCTTCGCCGTGGCAGGCGTTGCGGCGATGCTGGTGGTGCCGCGCTTTGATTACCACGTGCTGCGTCGCGCCGCCGTTTGGCTGCTGGGCATCTCCATTGTTCTGCTGATTTTGGTGTATATTCCGGGAATCGGTATCGAGGTAAACGGCGCCCGCCGCTGGCTGGGTTTCGGCAGCTTTCGGTTCCAGCCCAGTGAAATTGCAAAGCTGGCCGTTATCGTTACCTTCTCGTCCTATATGGCCGCAAACTATAAGCGGATGAAGGAAGTGGGCGTCGGCATTATGATCCCTGCCTTGGTGCTGGTGGTCGTATGCGGCCTGGTTGCCTTTGAAACCCATATTTCGGGCGCGATTTTGATCTTCAGCATCGGCGTTGTCATGATGATCGTCGGCGGCGTGAATTTGAAATGGTTCGGCGGTATGGCGCTGGGCGGCTTCGGTGCGCTGGCAGTCTTTGCGATCGCCACCCCATACGCCAAGACCCGTATCGATACCTGGCTGCATCCCTTTGAAAACCCAACGGGCAGCGGCTTCCAAACCGTTCAATCGCTGTATGCCATCGGCAGCGGCGGCCTTTTGGGGCTGGGCTTGGGTCAGTCCCGTCAGAAGTATCTGTATATTCCCGAGCCGCAGAACGACTATATCTTTTCCATCGTTTGCGAGGAGCTTGGCTTTATCGGCGCCATGATGGTGATCGTGCTGTTTGTGCTGCTGATCTGGCGCGGCTTCGTGATTGCATACCATGCCAAGGATAAATTCGGCTCTCTGCTGGTAATCGGTATTATTTCCCGTGTGGCGATCCAAACGATTTTGAATATCGCCGTTGTAACCAATGCGATCCCTCCCACGGGTATCAGCTTACCTTTCTTCAGCTATGGCGGTACCGCGCTGCTGATGCTGTTGTTTGAAATGGGAATTGTGCTGGCGGTCTCCCGCCAATCCAGAATGGAGCGTAGCGAATGAGAGTTCTTTTAGCGGGCGGCGGCACTGCGGGTCATTGCAACCCCGCCCTTGCCATCGCAGGCATTATTAAATCGAAAAACCCCGCCGCAGAAATCCTTTTCGTCGGCAATGCGGGCAGTATCGAGGAAAAGCTGGTCGGAAAGGCGGGCTATCCCTTCGAGGCGGTGAAAACGCAGGGCTTTCGCCGCAAGCTGACCCTTGATAATATCAAAACCGTTCATCTCTACTTAAAGGCGAAGGCGAGATGCCGCGCCATCATCCGTGAATTCCGCCCCGATCTTGTGATCGGTACCGGCGGCTACGTGTCCGGTCCCGTGGTGGCGGCCGCCCAGAAAATGGGGATCCCCACCTGCATCCATGAGCAGAATGCCTATCCGGGCGTTACCAGCAAGATGCTCTCCAAAAAGGCCGATATCGTGTTTATCAGCTTTCCCGGCAGCGAGCAGTATTTCGGGCCGGTGAAAAAGATGGTGCTCTCGGGCAACCCGCTGCGGGAAGAGGTGCTCTCCACCTCCCGCTCTGATGCCCGCAAGCAGATTGGCTTGCAGGAAAAGGATTTTTATCTGCTTTCCTTTGCAGGCAGCCTTGGCGCCCATGAGGTCAATAAGGCAATGGTTGAATTGATTGCAAAAAATGCCGAGAATAAGGATTTTGTGCAAACCCATGCCACGGGCGACCGCGGTTGGGAATGGGTGCCCGCCGAGCTGGAGGCCAAGGGCGTGGATCTGAAGCGGGCAGAGCATATTAAGGTGGAGCCGTATCTTTATGATATGCCGATCCATCTGGCGGCCGCCGATGCGGTGATCAGCCGTGCAGGTGCGATCACGCTGGGTGAGCTGACCGCCCTTTGCAAGCCTGCGATCCTGATCCCCTCGCCGAACGTTACCCATAATCATCAGTACCATAACGCCCGCTCCCTCTCCGATCGCGGCGGTGCCATCCTGCTGGAGGAGAAGGATCTTTCGGCAGAGCGGCTGTATGAATTGGTGCTGGAGCTGAAAAAGGATCCCGCCCGCAGAGAAGAGCTGGGTCGCGGCGCGGGAACGCTGGCCTTGCCCGAGGCGGCAGAGGTCATCTATCGCGAACTGTTTGAATTGTTGAAAAAGAAGGGATAATCATCCCTTTTGGGAAGGAGCGATCCGAATGAGCAACAGCGTGGAGCGCTATTACGAAAAAAAGAAGAAGAGAAAAAAGAGAACAAAAATCATCTTTATATCGGCACTCGGCGTGCTCCTTTTGTTGCTGCTGGTGATTCTCTCGGTAACGGTGTTTTTTAATGCCGAAACCATCATTGTGGAGGGAAATACCCATTATTCGGTGGAGGCTCTGCTGGAGCAGGGCGGTCTGAAGGTCGGTCAAAATCTGTTTCGGTTGGATAAATTCGAGGTGATCGAAAGGATGGAGCAGCTTCCGTACGTGAAGGAGGTTACCATCGATCGCCAATTACCGAGTACGCTGGAGATCAACGTTGTGGAAAATCAGGCGGTCGTTTGGATGGAAACCGAAAACGGCGCCGTGCTGTTGAACGAGGGCTTCCGTGTGCTGGAATTTTTGGATTTGCCGAAGGCGGTTCTGCCCGAAACCCCGCCTGTGGCAGAGGATAAGCCTGAGGAGGAATCGGAAAAAACCGAGGAGGAAGAGGGCGAGGAGGTCGACGCCGAGCAGGCGGAATCCGAGCCGTCGGAAGAGGCCGAAAAGCAGGAGGATCAGGCAGGCAGCCTGCCGGTCTATTCTCAGCTGGAGGGCGTGCCCAAATTGGTCGGAGTAACGCCGAATGCGCTGGAGCTGGGCGAGTATACCTCGTTTAAAGAGGGCAACTACGTCGGCTTTTTGAAGCGCTTGTACGCATCCTTCTGTGCCAATCCCGAGCTGCAATGGAATTTGGTGCATCAGGTGCAGTTCAATGCCCGCTACGATATTAAAGTGGTTTACGATGAACGGGTCACCGTTGTGCTGGGCACGCTGGATCAGGTTGAAACCAAGCTGGAGCTGGTGGCCCACGTGCTGAAGGTGCAGGGCGGTACCGCGCAGGCGGCAACCATCGACGTTTCCGATACAAGACGTCCGTTTTATCGCGCCGAAAATATGTGATTTTGCAGTTGGAAGGAATTTCTTTTGAAATTTCATAAAAACACTTGCAATTATGTGTAATTAATATTAAAATAATAGTAATAGTATAAACGATATGGATCGGTATAAAATTACAGGAGGTATAAATAGCAATGGCAAGCTTTGAATTTGCAGAAAGCGGCGAAGGCGTCGTTAATATAAAGGTGATCGGCTGCGGCGGCGGTGGCTGTAACGCAGTCAACAGAATGATTCGTTCCGGTGTGCAGGGTGTTGATTTTGTAGTGGTCAATACCGATAAGCCGGTGTTGGATTCCTCTGCCGCCCCCGAAAAGCTCCAGATCGGCACCAAGCTGACCAAGGGTAAGGGCGCAGGCAGCGATCCCAACGTGGGCGAGAACAGCGCGCTGGAGAACCGTGAAGAAATCGAAGGCATCCTCCGCGGTGCTGATATGGTCTTTATCGCAGCAGGCATGGGCGGCGGTACCGGAACCGGTAGTGCTCCCGTTGTTGCCGAGATTGCAAAGGATATGGGCATCCTCACCGTTGCTATTGTTACCAAGCCCTTCGGCTTCGAGGGTCGCTTGAAGATGAAAACGGCCGAGGCAGGCATCGAAAAGCTGCGCCAGCACGTCGATAGCCTGATCATCATCCCCAACGAAAAGCTGAAGGACGTTTCCACCGAGCGGATCACGCTGCTGAATGCCTTCCAGGTAGCCGACGACGTGCTGCGTCAGGGTGTGCAAAGTATCTCCGATCTGATCCTGATCCCCGGCTTGGTCAACGTTGACTTTGCCGACGTACATAAGATCATGAAGGATGCAGGCAATGCGCATATGGGCGTAGGCCGTGCTTCCGGTAAGGATAAGGCTGTCAATGCGGCGGCCATGGCGATCTCCAGCCCCCTGCTGGAAACCTCCATCGATGGTGCAACCGGTGTTATCTTCAATATTACCGCTTCTCCCGATATCGGTATGGATGAAGTGGATGAGGCCAGCCGTATGGTTGAGCAGGCAGCTCATCCCGATGCAAATATCATCTGGGGTGTTGCGCTGAATAACGATCTGGACGATGAGATCATCGTTACCGTGATCGCAACCGGCTTCCCCTCCTCCGAGCGAAGCGCCAAGGGCGTTGTTGCCGATGAGCCGATGCTCAGCTTCCCCGGTGTGTCCGATCCCGTTGAAAAGAGCGAAGAGCCTGCCGAGGATCTGAATTTCCTCGATCTCTTTGCAAATCTGGGCGAATAAAAGCAAAAGACCATGGTAACGCCGATGCGTACCGTGGTCTTTTAATACAAAGGCACCTTTTCATGAAGGAGAAAATGCATGATCTGTTCAAGATGCGGAACCGAACACTATAATAACGATAAGATCTGCCCCCGCTGCGGCTTGGGCAAGCCTAAGGAACGCAAGAAGATCCCCGCTTGGCTGAAATGGAGCCTGCTCAGCGTGCTGGTTGCAGGGGTGGGTGTGCTGTCCTTTTGGCTGTATACCATCATTTCCTTTGATTCCGATTGGATCAACGGTGCATGGGACGGCGGTGGCCTTTCCATTAACTTCAATGATGCGGAGGGTACCTTCCTGCTCAGCTCCGATGGCGAGGTGCTGGAGGGCACCTATGAGGTGCAAACCGATACCATAACGTTGGTAACCAACGATGAGCAAACCTACGTGTACCGCTATGAGAAGATCAGCAACCGAAAGATGAAGCTGACCTTCAACAGAGATGACGAGGTGGAGCGCATTACGGTGCAGAAGGATGAAGCCTCCGTTGAGGAGGAGAGCGATGAGGATCGCAGCGATGAGCTGAGCAATAACCAAAGCGGCTTTGTCAGTTAAACATAAAGCGGACGAAATTCCGATGGAATTTCGTCCGCTTTTGTATATTATTTGTTGGCGGCCTTGCCGATGGCAAAATCGATCAGCTCGTCCTTTTCGATCACGGTGTCGTGCAGAACAGCGGCAGTTTTTAAGCCGGCCAGATTTTTGGGGATGGGCAGGCCGCTTACCTTGGCAAGCTGCTCCAAACAATCGAATTCGTCCTCTGCAGGCGTTTCGCCGATGGCGGAAAGCACCGCATGGGGAAATTTGAAGGGGGAGGCCGTGGAGAGAACGATCACCGGCTCGGTGGGGTTCTCCTTCTTGTAGTCCTCGCTCACCGCCCAAGCTACGGCGGTGTGGGTGTCCATCAGGTAGCCGTATTTGCTCCAAACGGCGGCGATGGCCTTGGCCGTTTCCTTATCGTCGCAGAAGCCTGCGCCGAATTCGGCCTGAATTTTTTGCAGCATGGTGTCGCTTACCTTGTAGCTGCCCTTTTCGTTGAGCTCCTTCATCAGCCCCGCCACCATATCGGCATCCTCGCTTACCATAAAGAGCAACCGCTCCAGATTGCTGGAAACCAGAATGTCCATGGAGGGAGAGGTGGTTTTGTAGAAGGGTCTCAGGCGATCGTAAAAGCCCTCGTTGAGGAAGTCGGTCAATACCTTGTTTTCATTGGAGGCGCAGATCAGCTTCTTCACGGGCAGGCCCAGCTTCTTGGCAAAGTAGCCTGCCAGAATGTCGCCGAAGTTCCCGGTGGGTACTACGAAGGTAACCTCATCGCCAACCTTGATAACCGCCTCGCGAACGAGGTCGGCATAGGCTTTGAAATAGTATACAACCTGCGGGGCCAAACGCCCGATGTTGATGGAGTTGGCAGAGGAAAGCTCGACACCGTTCAGGGCGGCGGGGTTTTCCGCTGCGGCGGCAAAGGTCTTTTTCACGCCGGTCTGGGCATCGTCGAAGTTGCCGTTGATGGCGCATACCGTTACGTTGCTGCCCGTCTGGGTCACCATCTGCGCCTTCTGCACGGCGCTGACGCCGTTGTTGGGGAAGAAAACAACGATGCGGATCCCGTCTACGTCGTGGAAGCCCTCTAAGGCAGCCTTGCCGGTATCACCGCTGGTTGCGGTGAGGATCACGATCTCCTCCTTCTTGCCGGTCTTGGCGCGGGAGGCGGTCATCAGCTGGGGCAGCATCGAAAGAGCCACGTCCTTGAATGCGCTGGTGGGGCCGCGGAACAGCTCTAAAACGTAGCGGTCGCCAACCTGTGCCAGCGGAGTGAGATCGTCGCTCTCAAATTTGCCGCGGTAGGCCTTCTCGGCCAGCTCCTCCATCTCGGCGGGGGAGAAATCGGGCAGCAGCGCTTGCAGGATTTTTGCGGCCATGGGAATGGTATCCAGCTCCAAAAGAGCCTTCCAATCCAGCTTTACCTCGGAAAAATCCGAGATCATATAAAGTCCGCCGTCGGGAGCGATGCCGCGCAGGATCGCTTCGGGGCCGTTGGCGGTCAGGTTATTATTACGGGTGCTTTGATAACGCATAGTGTGCCTCCTCATTATTATATACTTTATTATTTTACTAAATTAAAGCTTCGCCGTCAATGCTTTTTTAAAAAGTTAATCGGCTTCGGCAGAAAGCCGAAGCCGATTGGGCTGTGGTTATCCGAATAACAAGCGGAAATAGTCGGTGTCGAGAACGCCGGAGCAGTAGTTCATCTTGTTGCGAACCACCGCTTTGATGGTTTTAACGTAGTCCTCGGGGATCTCAAGGTCCTCGCGAACGGGAACGAAGGTGCCCTTGGAGGCGTAATAGGTGCCGAGGTCGGTTTTCCAATCGTAGTGGGAGTTAAAATAGAGGGCGGGCGCATCGGAGAGCACGTCTCTGCCCGGCATCAGGCGGGAATCGAACTCGGTGCCGAAGAGATTGGAAAGGGTGGGCAGAATGTCCATGGAGGAGGTGGGGGAGCTGACAACGATGGGCTCGTTCTTCTCCAGGCAACCGCTCCAGAGAATCAGGCGGGAATGATCCCGCTCGAAATAATCATCCACCTCGTAGCCGTAAAGCTCGGAAAGATAGGGGAGCTGGCCGAGGGCTGCATCGGAATCCAAGCCGTAGGGGAAGTGGTCGGAGGAGATGCAGATCACCGTATCGTCGGCGATGCCCTTCTTCTCCAGCTCGCTCACCAGATGCGCCATCGCATCCTCCAGATCCAGGTTGGCGGCGATGTAGCCCTTCACCGTATCGGAATAGGGCAGGTGCTGAACCTTGTCCCAATGCCGCTTGGTCATGTCGTTTTCGCCTACGGAATAGTTGCTGTGTCCGCTTACCGTCATGTAGTAAACGTTGAAGGGTTGGCGGTCGATGAAGGTGGGCAGGGTGCCGCTGATCATTTCATAATCACTTTGCGGCCAGAGGCTCTTAACGTATTGCTCCATGCCGTTTCCTTTGCCCATAAAGCCCTCGGAATAGCCGATGTTGTTGTGGGTTTCATTGCGGCTGTAATAGGTGTGGGAGTTATTGTGGAAGGCTTGGCCGTAGTAGCCTAAGCGATCCAGCTGGCTGCCGAGGGTGTAATAATTGAGGTTATCCACGGTGTTTTTGAAGGATTTGCCGCCGGAGGTGGGCAGCAGCCCGAAGATGTTCTGATATTCGCCGCCGGTGGTGCCTGCGCTGGCGGGCTGATAATAGTCGGTGAATTGAATGCCCTTGTTGGCCAGCCGATAAAGGGTGGGGGTCAGCGTGGGATCGATCACCTCGGCGCTGAAAGCCTCGGCGGTGATCATAATCATATTTTTGCCCTTAAAAAGGCCGGTGTATTGATTCTTTTTGGAGGGGGTCAGGGTACTTACGTAATCGTTGAGCTTCTTTTGCGCGTCGGTCGCTTTTTGGTTCAGCGCTTCAAAATCCAGCTCGATGCTGTTGTAGCCGTATTCAATGGGCGCTTCGGGCGTTTGCTGCTCCTCCTCGCCGGGAATGGAAACGGTGGGGATGTCGGCCTGCTCAAAGGAGATTTCCTTGCCGAACAGTGCGTTTTGCAGATCCAGCCGAAGGCCGGAGATCAGCCCGAAATCCGCAACCGCCGATTGAAAATTATACTGCTCGCTGTAAACCGCTCCGAAAACAGAGTTGGTAAAGATCAAAACCAAGGCCAGCAGATAGGCGCCGAGGGCGGTACCGCCCGCATAAAGGCGGGAGCGAAGTGAGCCGGTATGGGCGGGCAGATGCTTGTTGCCGAAGATCAGGTAGAGAGCGAAGGGCAAAAAGAGCAGCAGGATGATAAAGATGCCGCCCTTTAGGAAGATCAGGGTCATCAGCTCGGAAAAATAGCTACTCAGCGCATCCCCGGCACCGCCAAACATGGTGTTGATATCATAGAATACCTTGAACTGCTTGTGAATCAGGAATTGCACGACGTAGATCAAGGCGGTTCCGCCGAGGAAAACCGCAGAGATGATGCGATTGACTAACGGCTTTTTGGAGATGGAGGCCAGCAAATAGCCTGCCATGCCGTAGGCAATGCTGAAAAGCGGAATGCAAAGCAGGCCTAAGTCGAAGCTGATCCCGATGGTTGCCAGGCGGAAGATCAGCTCGGAATAGAGCAAAACGCCGCCGAACAGAAGCATGAAGGGAAGATGTTTGTTTTTCTTGATTTCAATCATTAAAAGCACCTCTTTTCGTTCAACTATATATTATAACACATAATTTCGACAAAATGTTTCATTTTTTGCAAAAAAAATAAAAAAAACAGCTTCATTCGTAAAAACGAATGAAGCTGTTCAGCGTGTCAAAAAACTATTTATTATTTTGACACGCTGGGAGACTGATTAAAAAAGAGTGCCGAATTCGTCGAAATGATCCCGATTGCGTATGTGATACGCTGAGCGGTCATTTCGGCGGATAGCAGAAAAATTCCAATCAAAATCCGCATCACTATGCGGATTTTTTCCTTATAAAATGAACAAGGAGAAAGAGTAGACTTCCTTTCTCCTTGCAATCATTAATATTGGTACATACTTTAGGTTTTACTCATTTTTCTGCGGTCGGTGCCTTTTTTAGGTGGCGATGCCTGCAAATTGGGATTGATAAAGCTTGTAGTAGGTTCCTTTTTTGGCAAGCAGCGCATCGTGATCTCCTTCCTCCACCACTCTGCCGCGGTCGATTACGATGATCTTGTCGGAATCGCGGATGGTGGAAAGGCGGTGGGCGATGATCAGGCTGGTGCGGTTTTTCATCAGCGCAACCATCGCCGATTGGATCTTCATCTCGGTGCGGGTGTCCACCGAGGAGGTGGCCTCGTCTAAGATCAGGATGCTTGGATCGGCCAAAACAGCGCGGGAGATGTTCAGCAGCTGGCGCTGCCCCTGAGAGATGTTGCTGCCGCCTTCGGTCAGGAGGGTGTCGTAGCCCTTCTCCAAGCGGTTGATGAACCGATCGGCGCCGGTGGCCTTGGCCGCCGCAATGATCTCATCCCGAGTGGCCTCGGGCTTGCTGTAGCTGATGTTGCGGGCAATGGTGTCGGAAAAGAGCACCGTGTCCTGCAAAACGATGGCGAGGGTTTCCCGCAACCGATTCCGCGGAATGTCGGTGATGGGGGTGCCGTCGATGGTGATGCTGCCGCTGTCGATGTCGTAGAAGCGGGTCAGCAGGTTTACAACGGTGGTTTTGCCCGAGCCCGTTGCGCCAACGATGGCGATTTTCTGCCCCGGTTCAACCTCTAAGTTGAAGCCCTGCAGGACCGGCTTTTCGGGTACGTAAGCAAAGTGAACGTCGCGGAAGGAGAGCGCTCCCTTCACCGCATCGGGCTCGTAGTCGGTGCGGTCACCGCCTTCATCCTCGGGCTCGGAATCCATCACGGCAAAGATACGCTCGGCGCCCGCAATGGCAGTTTGGATGGCTGCGTATTGGTTGGCGATCTCGTTGATGGGGCGGGAGAATTGCTTGGAATAAAGGATAAAGGCCTGAATGGTACCCACCGAGATAAAGAAGGTATGGTCGGTGGGAAGACTGGCCAGATAGCCGCCTACCAGCGCGATCAGCAGAAAGCCGACGTTGGAAATAAAGTTCATCACAGGCCCCATACTGCCGCCGAAGATGTTGGCAAGGATGGCGGTGCGCTTGAGGCGGTTGCTGGTTTCGTTGAAGGTTTCGATCGCCTGCCCTTGGCGATTATAAGCCACAACGGTGCGATAGCCCGAAACCATTTCCTCCACCTGCCCGTTCACAGCGCCCAGAATCTTCTGCTGGCGCACGAAGAAGCGCCGCATAAACTTGGTGATAAAGGTGGTGGCAAGCAGGGTCAGAACGATGGTGACGGTGCTCACCGCCGCCAGCAGGGGAGAATAGCAAAGCATGATCACAAAGCAGCCCACCAGCATCAGTACGCCGGAGCAAAGGGAGGCGATGGAGGTGGAAACGGTGTTGGAGATGTTCTCCACGTCGTTGGTCATGCGGCTCATGATGTCGCCGTGATTATGGGTGTCGGTGTAGCGGATGGGCAGCCGAACCAGATGGGCGAAGAGATCCTTTCGCATGATGCGAACGGTGCTTTGCGCCAGCTTGGCAGAGGTGATAGCCTGCAGATAAACAAAGAGGCAATTCATCAGATAGGTGCCCAGCAGCAGCGCCAGCATCAGGGTGAGCTGAGCGGCCAGCCCTTCGCTTTCGATGGCATCGATGGCCTTTTGCTGCAGCGCGGGTGCAATCAGGTTGGTGGCGGTGATCAGCAGGGTGGTCACCAATAGGATCAGGAAGGTGTTGCGGGAGCGGCCGATGTAGCCAAGCAGCCGCTTGAGGGTGCCCATCATGTTCTTGGGCTTCTCAACCTGCATCATCGGCCCGCGCCGTGCTCCGGGTCGCATGGGATTGATGGGGGGTCTTTGTTGCGGTTCAGCCATTGAGCACACCTCCTTCCTTGGTCTGAGAGCGATAGATCTCTTGGTAAACGGGGCTGCTCTCCATCAGCTCCTCGTGGTTGCCGATGGCAGAAAGGGTGCCGTCTTCCAAAACGGCGATGCGGTCGCAGTCCATGATGCTGGCGATCCGCTGGGCTACCGTGATGAGGGTGGTGCCCTTCATTTCGGTGCGGATGGCGGCGCGCAGCTTGCTTTCGGTGGCCAGATCCAGCGCTGAGGTGCTGTCGTCAAAGATCAGGATCTCGGGATTGCGTACCAGCGCGCGTGCGATGGAAAGCCGCTGCTTCTGCCCGCCCGAGAGGGAAGCACCCTTCTCGGCAATTACCGTATCGTAGCCGTCGGGCATCTTTTCAATAAACTCTGCCGCCTGCGCAATTTCTGCAGCGCGGCGCACCTCCTCGTCGGTGGCGTCGGGCTTGCCCCAGCGGATGTTTTCCGCTACCGTGCCGCTGAAGATCTCGCTCTTTTGCAGAACAACGGCGATGCGATTGCGCAGATTGGTCAGCTCAAATTCGGAGATGGGCGTATCCCCGATGCGCACCTCTCCTTCGGTGGCATCGTAGAAGCGGTTGATCAGATGGATCACCGTGGATTTTCCGGAGCCGGTGGCGCCCAGAATGGCCACGTTTTCGCCCGCATTTACCGTGAAGGTAAGATCCTTCAGAACAGGGCGACCCTCATGGCCGGGATAGAAGAAGCCAACCCGCTTAAAGGAAACGGCACCCAAGGTTTCGGGAGCAAAGCTGCCGCCCTTGATAACGGGTTCGGTTTCCAGAACCTCCTTCAGCCGCTTGCCGCTGGCACGTCCGCGGGCGATGGATTGGAACATCATGCTCACCATCATCACCGAATGAAGCACCTGCGTGTTGTAGGTAATGGCGGCCATGATGGTGCCTACCTGCATTTCGGAGGCGGCGCTCCGCAGCCCGCCGATGTAGATCAGGGCAACCACCGAGGCATTCATGATCAGCGAAAGCAGGGGAGAGAGGCGGGCAATAATGAAGGCAACCTTCAGATTGGTGTTGGTCAGCTCCTCGTTGGCGGCGTTGAACCGCTGGATCTCCCGCTCCTCCTGCACGTAGGCCTTTACCATCCGTGCACCGTTTACGTTCTCCTGCATCACGTTGTTGACCTGATCCAACCGCCGCTGTACCTTGGCGTAAAGGGGATTGGCCGCCCGCAATACCAGCCACATGATGATAATCTGAATCGGCAACGCCGCCAGCAGGATCAGGCCGAATTGCAGATCCAGCGTCAGCATCATCACAATGCCGCCGATGAACATCATCCCCGAGCGCACGAACATCCGCAGGCATTGCTCCACGAAATGCTGCATCTGGGTAATGTCGTTGGTCAGGCGGGTGATCAACGAGCCGGTGGTGAATTTATCGGTCTGCTGGAAGGAAAGGCTCATGGCGCTTTTGAAAACGTCCTTGCGCAGATCGCAGGCGAAATTTTGGGAGGCCAGGCTGGCAAAAAAGCCGCAGGAGGTGCCTGCAAGGCCGCCCAGCGCCACAATCAGCAGCATCCGCAGACCAACGCTGATCAGCAACGATTGGTCGTTTTGCAAAACACCTTGGTTTACCAGCACGCTCATCAGCCTTGGCTGCCAAAGATCGGCCAAAACCTCGCCGATCATGGTCAGCGGCGTTAAAACGGCCCAAAACCAATAGGGCTTTAAATATTTGGTCAGCTTCATTCCTGCGCCTCCTTCGCCATGTTTTCATACATTCGCTTCAGAATCGGGCGGATGGCCTCGATCTCGGCGGCCTCGATCCCTTTGAGCAGCTCATCCTCCGTTTCGTGGATGGATGCCACCACGCGGCGGTCGGCAGCATGGCCCGCATCGGTCAGCCGCACCAAAATGGCTCGCTGGTCGTTGGGATCGGCAGCGCGGGAAACCAGCCCGTCGCCCTCCATTTTTTGCAGCAAAACGCTGATGGCGGGCGCTGAAAGATGGGTGCGCCGCGCCAGCTCCAGCTGGGTCAGCGCATCGTTGTGGGCGAGGTGGAAGAGCACTCTGCGCGAGCCCTCCGGCATCCCCATTGCTTCGGTTTTTTGCCGCATACGATCGTTAAAAAGCTTGGAAATCTCATTGATGATCATGGATGGCGGCGCATGGTCAATACACCGTTTTTTCAATCGGAACACTCCTTGTAATTAGTTAATTAATTAACTAAATTATAGCACCGATCCTCAAAAAGTCAAGAAAAGACGGATTTTTCATCAAACTGCCCAAAATGTGACGAAGATTTTTGGCAGGGTCGCTTTGTTTTGTTATTGAAATAAGAAAGAAAATATGATAAAATTATTAAATGGAAAATTTTTTGATTTTGAGGAGAAATCATTATGGAAAACAACGTTGTGCGGCATGAATCCTGCCGCAAGATCATGGATGAGATTAAGAAGGTTATTGTCGGTAAGGATGAGCAGCTTCGTCTGTTGCTGATCTGCCTGCTCTCGAAGGGTCATATTTTGATCGAGGACGTTCCCGGCGTGGGTAAGACCACCGCCGCCACCGCCCTTGCCAAGGCCACCGGCTTGGGATCCAAGCGTGTGCAGTTTACCCCCGACGTTATGGCTACCGATATTTCCGGCTTTACCGCTCCCGATGCCAAAACCGGCGAGTTTGTGTATAAGCCCGGCGTTTGCATGACCAATATTCTGATCGCTGATGAGATCAACCGAACCTCCCCCAAAACCCAGTCTGCCTTGCTGGAGATCATGGAAGAGCGCCAGGTTACCGTCGACGGTGTTACTTATAAGCTGCCCGAGCCCTTTATGGTGGTTGCAACCCAGAATCCGCAGGGCTACGTGGGTACCTATCCGCTGCCCGAGGCTCAGCTCGACCGTTTCCGCATGAAGATGTCGATGGGCTATCCTCTGGCAGAGCAGGAGCTGCAGATTATTGCCGAGCGCCACGGTGTTGATCCGATGGATAAGATCGTTGCCGTTTCCACCCCCGCCGAGATCCTTGCACTGCAGGAAACGGTGGAGAAGATCCACGTGGATCCCGCCGTGCTGCAGTATATCGTTAATCTCGTCTGCATCACCCGCTCCGATCCCAATATCGCATTGGCCGCATCCCCCCGTGCTTCGCTGGCTCTGCTGCGTGCCGCCTGCGCCGCCGCGTTGCTGGATAACCGCGGCTACGTGATCCCCAACGACGTAAACGAAATGTATGAAGCCATCGTTGCGCACCGTATCGCCCTCTCTCCCGAGGCAAAGATCGAGCGTCTTACGGCGGCTGAGGTGCTGGCCAAGCTGAAGGATGCCGTGAAGGCTCCTATCGTGAAGTAAGGGATACGTTGCTATGGCCCGTTCACGAATCATTTATCTTGCATTACTGATCGGTGCGTTTATCTTTTCTCAGGCATTGCTGGATTCCATCTCGCTGTTTACCTTGGCGGTGGTGGTGCTGATCCCCATTATCTCCTTGATCTGCATGGTGGTCAGCCTGTTTCTGATCAAGATCGAGGTGGAGGAGCCCCCCCATAAGGTCTGCCGCCTGAATGAATTTTGCCTGCGGGCAACCATCAAGAGTAAAACGCCGATCCTGCTGCCGTTGATGAAATTCAATCTCACCGTCAGCAATTCCGATGGCGATGAATCGGTGCGCGGTTATTCCATCGTGCATTTTCGCGCCTTCGGCGAAACCGTTGTGGAGATCCCCATGAACTATTCGGTGCGCGGCATCTATAAGGCCGGCATCAATAGCGTGGTGCTTTATGATTTCCTGCGGCTGTTCAGCGTGAAAAAGAAGCTGCAAAAAACGGTAAGTGTTGTTGTTACCCCCCGAACCCTGCGGCTGGAGCTGCCGGTGCATGCCTCTCGGCAGGAGCAGGAAAACGTTGCCAGCGTTGGCGGTCGCGAGACCAAGAACAGCGGCGATATGGCGGGTATTCGCGAATTCAATGAATACGATACCTTGCGTCAGGTGCACTGGAAGCTTTCGGCCCGCCTTTCCAAGATGATCGTTAAAACCTATTGGGAAAATTCCTGCGATAATATCATGGTGCTGGCCGATCTCTTTCCCTATGAGGAGGAGCTGCTGATGAATCGGCGGCTGACCGACTGCGTTGTGGAGATGGCAGGCCAACTGATGACGCTGCTGAATGAGGCGGGCGTTCGTACCACGCTGGGCTACGGAAACTATGAAAGCATGATGAGCCTGCGCAGTATCACCACCCCCGAGGAGCGGCTGGATGCAGGCGATGAGCTGGCGATGACGCCGATGATGGAGTATGGCTCCTTCATCCAATCGCTGCACGAAATGGATTTCAACAGCCTGCAGGGCGGCGCGCTCTATGTGGTAAGCTCCATGAAGAGTGAGCAGCTGGTGCGGGCGATGGAGCCGTATCTGCGTGGCTTGAATTGCACCGTCTATTATTTCTCGATCCGCCCGGAGATCGAGGCGGAAGCCAATCCGCAAGTACGAGTTTTGACCTTAACGGAGCTGGAGTAATATGGTAAAAGAAATAAAGAAACAAAAGCCCATTTTGGTCGAACCGCGGATCAAGGTGGCGCAGGATAAGCCGTGGATCGGTATCATGATGGAGATCATGCTCTTCTGCATGGCGCTGGTCGGCTACCTCTATTGCAATACCACGGCGCTGAAGATGGAGATCTCTCCCGTGGTGGTGCCGATCATGGCGATCCTTTCGCTGGGGCTGATGATCCTCATCGTTTGGTATAAGCGGGTCTTTTTCGGGATCCTCGGCGGGATTACCCTGCTGGGGTTGATCGCCTTCCCGGTCAGCTTCGCGATCGGTAAGTCGCTGTGGCTCGCCATCGAACGGTTTTATAACTACATTATCTATCTGCTTTCCCTTCAGGAGGGCTACGAAAACTATACCAATAACTATACGATCTCGAATTTCGAGGACGTTCTGAAAAATGAGCGGCTGATGAACCGTAATCTGTATACGGTGCTGATCCTGCTCTCGCTGCTGGCAGCGTTGTTCTTTGCGCTGGCGCTGTTCCGCCGTATCCCCGTGCTCTGCACCTTTATTGTGCCGGTTATCGGGATGGTGCCCTTCTTCTTCTACGGAATCGTGCCCCATTACGTGGCATTCAGCGTGTTCCTTTCCGCCATGGTCGGCTGCTATAGCCAGAGCGGTGTGCAATGGCTGGCGCGCCGCCGTAAGCGGAAGCGGGAGCCGATGAACCTGAATAAGAAGGATCCGAAAAAGAAGCGGCGCACCAAAAAGCCGAAGGTCACCCTTTTCACCCGCCTGGATTTTGCGGGGAAGCACGGCGTTTTCGGCATCGTTACCGCCGCCGTGATGCTGGTGGTAACCCTCAGTACCGCAGGGCTGATCTATTCCCGCCCCGTTTTCGAAATGGAAAAGGTGCGGGCTGCGCTGGAGCAGTTCTCGGAGGATGCCATTAATTATATCTTCCGCTCCACCTATGAGAAGAACCTTCACGTGGCAGGCTATATGGAGGACGGCGAAACCCTGAGCCTTACCGTTCCCAATTGGCGGGAGCTTTCGGTAGCCAGCGTGTATACGAAGTCGGAGCATCCGATCTATCTTCGCTACCGTACCATGGTGGATTTCGATCAGGAGGGCTGGTCGATTCCCGACGATGCGTATATGCAGGAGTATTCCGATTCGGTCGAACGCGACTTTTTGGAATATACCCAATACTATGAGTATCTGCGGCTGACCGCTCCCAGCAAGAACCCCAAAACAGCGGGCTTGGATGCGCTGGAGAGCGAGGAGGAGGGCTATCTGCTGGATCATATCACCGTCAATCCGCGGTATAAGGTCAGCGATCTGCTGGGTCTGCCCACCGGTGTTACGACCCGTGAGCCCACCTCCGACTACGATGATCTGGAGAAGGAGGGCGATACCATCCTGATCGCCCATGATTCGCCCGATAACCGCAGCTATACCTATCAGGTGGCCGGCCCGATGCTGACCAGCCCGATCTACCTCACCAATTTCCAAAAGACGCTGGAAACCTATCTGGAGCTGCGGATGGCGCATCCCGACGATCCGTATATGAGCCGTGAGGAAGACTACAGCACCTTTGTTTATAACCACTATACCACCAATACCGACGACGTTAACTCCATGGTTGAGATTATCGCCACGGATCTGACCGAGAAGTATACCGGTCAGCTGCAAAAGGTGCAGGCGATCGAGCGGTATTTTCGCGAGAATTATTCCTATTCGGCGCAAAGGGTGGAGCTGATTGTTTCCGATAAGGAGCAGGCGAATGCCTACGACTACCTTTGGAACTTTATCGATAATAACCCCAATAAAGAAGGTTATTGCACCCTCTTTGCCACCGCAATGACGTCGATGGTGCGTGCTGTCGGATTTCCTGCCCGCGTGGTAACGGGCTATTATGCCCACCCCGTGGAGCGCGGCCCCAACGACTATGCCGTTTCGATCACCGACTCCGATTTCCATGCATGGGTCGAGGTCTATTTCGAGGGTATGGGCTGGATCCCCTTTGAGCCGACCCCGGATTTCGGCTATAAGCCCAATTATTATCTGCTGGAGCTGGTGGATAATGCGCAAACGCCGGTTTATGATGAAAACGTCAAGATCGAGTACGACTATTCGGGTCAAACCGATTCCGATTACGTGAAGTACAATAACGAAACCCTCCCCGAGCCCACCCAAAAGGAGGAAGAGGAGGAAGAGGATGAAACCGACGTCTATCGCGATTCCGTTTCCAGCGATCTTTCGATGGGTGGCCTGAGCGAGAATGCGATTTTGGCATTGAAGATCATTCTGATCATCATGGCGGTGATGATCCTTCTGGTGCTGGTTGAGGTGTGGCACCGAATGACCGTCAAGCGGGCGCGGAATCTGCCGCCGACCGAGGGCGTGCGGAAGAACTATTATCTGTTGCTGCGGCTGATGCAGCTGATGGGCTTCAAGTTCTTTGAAGGCGAAATGCTGGAGGAATTTGCCACCCGTGCCGATAATCTGGAGTTTGTATCCCTCTCGCTGCGCGAGATCGTGCCGATCCTGCAGAAGTCTCTCTATTCCGAGGAGGAGATGACCGCCGAAGAGCTGGCCGCCGTTGCCGATTACGTAGCCGAGCTGGATAAGGCCGCCTTCCGCCGCGCCAATCCCGTTAAGGGCCTCTGGTATAAGCTGACGCTGCAGAAGAAGCCCAAGCATCGGAAGATGATTTGGTCCTTCAAATGAGAAGCTTTACGATAACCCAAAACGACGCGGATCAGCGTCTGGATAAGTTTGTGCAAAAGGTGGCGGGCAACCTCAGCCCGTCCCTGATGTACAAATATTTGCGAAAAAAGTCGATTAAGGTCAACGGCAAGCGCGCCGAGGGGAATACACGGCTGGCGCTCGGTGACGTGGTGGAGCTGTATATCAACGATGAGTTCTTCGCCGAAAAATCCGACGATTTTCGCACCATCGCCTATCAGCCCGACCTGAACGTGGTGTACGAGGACGAAAACCTCATGCTGGTGGATAAAAAGCCGGGCGTGCCCGTTCACGCCGACGACCACGGCAGCCGCGATACCCTCATCAACCACGTGCTGCTCTATCTGTATCAAAAGGGGGATTATGACCCCAAGGAAGAGCATTCCTTTACCCCCGCGCTTTGCAACCGCTTGGATAAGAATACCGGCGGCATTGTCATTGTGGCAAAGAACGCCAAGGCGGGCAGAGCCCTTTATGAGATCGTGAAGGAGCGGCAGCTGGAAAAGCGGTATTTAACGCTGGTACACGGCCAACCGCAGCGCAAGAGTGCAACCCTGCACGCCTACCTGAAAAAGGATTCCAAAGAGAATTTGGTGCAGGTGGTACCGCGGGCGCGGGAGGGCTTTAAGGAAATCATTACCCGCTACCGTGTTCTGCGGTCGGGGGAGCGGCTTTCGCTGCTGGAGGTGGAGCTGGTTACGGGGCGTACCCATCAGATCCGCGCCCACCTTGCCTTTGAGGGGTATCCGGTGGCGGGGGATATGAAGTACGGCACCGCCGCCATCAACCGCGGCCTGCCCTTCAAGCATCAGGCATTATATGCTTATTCCTTGGCGTTTAAGCTCCCGCCCGATCATTTCCTTGCTTACCTGAATAACCGCGTATTTAAGGTAAATAACGTTTATTTTGAAGATTTTGTGCAATAAAAAGCCCCATTGCGGAACCCTTCGAAAGGTTCTGCAATGGGTATTTTTTATTCACTTGGCGGCAGGCTGGCAAGCCAGAAGTTTCCGCGGGTGCAGGAGTATACGTAGTTACGATGGCCGTAAGGCCAGATGGCAATCCGATAGCGCGTGGCAAGCGTAATGATGATGTGATCGTTCATTTCTTTCATTAAATCTTCGTCGGAAATTTTCCGTTCCGGCCAAAAAATGCTCGGTGCCGTCTTTTGAATTCGATGGGGATCGGCCGCTTTCAGAATGGCATCGTCTGCTTTGCTGAGATAGCTGTATTCCGAGAGCTTGCCGCGGTAGAAATCAAGAACAGAGGAGAGGTATGCTTCGGTATAGTTCCGATAATCGGGCATCAACGGGATGTTTTGATGAACCTTAGTGTAAAGCTTGGCTTTCGGATCCCATCGCAGCAGAAACAGCATTTGCTCTCCGTTTTTTAAAACCCAATCGTGTGAATCGCCGCGGACGTAGTAGATGGCGCGATTCTCTTTATCCACCTCAAGAGAGTAGCCCTCCTTAACGAAAACGGTATCGGAGTGCGGCGTGCCGTAGTAAACGTCGGTAATGTGGAGCTGCGTTGCGGTATACTCGTATTCGGGCATAAATCCATTGGTATTTTCTTGCTTATATAAGGGTCGGGTACGGCGGCTTTCCCGCAGCCCGGTGGCATAGCCTGCTACAATGAGGCCATCGCTTCCCAAGCTTTTGAAATATTCGGAAAAGGGTGCGGGCTCTGTGGGATACGCAACCACGTAGGCGTAAGAATTTTCGGCCCATCGCAGATTGGTAAGAACCTCCGGATTGAAGGTGATCGATCCGCTGTTTTTGCTGCTTTCGATTTTGATGAAGCTCAGCTGCTCTTCGGTGAGCTTTTGCATGGGGTATTGGTTGCCGCCGACTTGGATGGTCACAGTATCGGCGGGGGGCTCCTTCGGCGGAGTGAGAACCTGATTCACACCTTCGTCTTGCTCAATCGAATTGCATCCGCAAAGACCGAGTATCAGAACGCATATGAAAAGCCAAAGAATGCTGCGTTTCATCGGATTTCCTCCTCTTTGTTATTTCTGTATTTATTGTATACGAACGAGAGGTGCAGCGCAAGCGATTTCAAAAAATGTAACATTAATGTAACATTCTTTTGGTAAACTCTCATAAATTCAAGGCTTCTTTTTTGTATAAAACAAACAAAACCCGCTCTGCTTATCGACAGAGCGGGTTTGCTTATGCATTTTTCAGCTTGTTCCAAAGGGAATTGTAATACTCTAAAATATCCTGCGGCAGATTGGCAAAAACCTCGGTTTTTGCGATGATCTCTGCGGGGGGATACGCCACCTCATCGCCCTTAATGTCCTCGGGCAGGGCGTCGAAAACCTGCTGCTGGGGGGTGGAATAGGCGGTGAAATCGCGGTTGCGCTCGGCAATGTCTTGGCGGCAGAGGAAGTTGATATACTTTTCGGCCGCCTCCTTGTTGGGCGCATCCTTCATGATGCACATACAATCGACAAACCGATTGGTGCCCTCCTCGGGCACAACGTAGGCCAGATCGGGGTTTTCATCCATCATGGAGATGGCATCACCGCTGTAAACGGGGGCGATCACCGCTGAGCCGCCCTCCATCTTGCTGAAGATGTCGTCGGAAACGTAGGCCTGCAAAATCGGCTTCTGCAGGATCAGATCCTCGGTGGCTTGGCTCAGCTCCGCTTTGTTTACCGTGTTGAGGGAGTGGCCGTTGCGCAGCAGCGAAATGCCGATGGTATCCCGCGAGTTGTTGTACATCAGGATCTGATTGTCGTAGTCGGGATTCCAAAGGGTATCCCAGCTTGTGGGCGCCTCGGTTACCGTTTTGGTATTGTAGAGCAGTCCCACCGTGCCCCAGGTGTAGGGCACCGAATATTCGTTGGTGGGATCGTAGGAAAGATTCTTGAAATCCTTCATAATGTGCTTGAAGTTGGGTACGTTGTCGAAGTTGATCTTCTCCAGCATTCCCTCCTCGCGCATCCGCCCCACCATATAATCGGAGGGGAAGACCACGTCGTAGGTGCCGGGTGCATTCTTCACAACGGCATACATCGATTCGTTGTTGTCGTAGATCTTATAAACCACCTTGATGCCGGTCTCCTGCTCAAAGATCTCGTTGACCTCTTCGTCGATGTATTCGCCCCAGTTGAAAACGTAGAGCACGTTGTTGGGCTCGTGGGATGCGCAGCCGCCGAAGGAACATACCAGCAGCATAGCAAGGCAAGCTGCTAAAAGACGCCGCATTCTTTTCATGACCGCCGCACCTCCTTTTTGTCCTTCTTAGCGGGCAGATTGGCGATGATCAGAATCACCAATACCACCAGCACCATCACGGTGCAGAGGGCGTTCATCGAAAGGTTGATGCGGGTTTTGGTGGTGGTGTAGATCACCGTTGCAAGGGTTTCCACCTCAACGCCTTTCAGGAAGAAGGTAACAACAAAGTCGTCTACCGAAAGGGTCAGCGCCAGCATAAAGCCGGAGATAACGCCCGGCATGATCTGGGGCAGGATCGCCTTGCGGAAGGCCTTGGCGGGGGAGGCGCCCAGATCCAGCGCCGCTTCGTAGATGGAGGTATCCATCTGCCGCAGCTTGGGCATGACCGCCAAAATAACGTAGGGAATATTAAAGGTGATGTGCGCCAGCAAAACGGTACCGTAGCCCAGGCTGATCCCCAAAACCGAGAAGAGCAGCATCATCGAAACGCCGGTGATGATGTCGGGGTTCAAAACGGGGATGTAGGTCACGTTCATAACCGCGCTGCGGGGCAGCTTGCGCAGGCGCTGAATGCCCATCGCCGCCAAGGTGCCGATGATGGTGGCAACCACCGAGGCAATGGCGGCAATGATCAGGGTGTTGAGCAAGGCCTGCATGATCTGCTCGTCTTTAAATAAGTTTACATAATTTTTCAACGTAAATCCGCTGAAAATAACCTTGGATTTGCCTTCGTTGAAGGAAAAGAACATCAGGTAGGCAATGGGCAGGAAGAGAAAGGTAAAGATGAGGGCGATATAGCCGCGCTGAATGAATTTTCTCATAGCAAGCCCTCCTTGGTTTCGTCATCCAAAAAGCTGAAGATGACTAACGTAAAGAGGATCAGCACCAGCATGACCAGGCTGATGGCTGCGCCCACATTGGGGTTATAAACCTGCAGGAATTGCTCCTGAATGACGTTGCCGATCAGGTTGTGCTTGGCACCGCCCAGCTTCTCGGAGATAACGAAGGTGGAGATGGTCGGCACGAATACCATGATGATACCGCTGCCCACACCGGGCATGGTGAGGGGGAGGATCACCTTTTTAAAGACCTGGAAGCGGTTGGCGCCCAGATCCTCTGCCGCCTCGATCACTCGCTGATCCATTTTCTCCAAGGAGGTGTAGATCGGCAGCACCATGAAGGGCAGATAGTTGTAGATCAGGCCGAGCACAACGGCGAAGGGATTATTGCTGATCCGTAAGGGGATGCCTGCGGAGCGCAGCCAATTCTGGATGAGATCCAGAATATCCTGCATGGCCTGGGTGCGGAGCACGAAGTTGATCCACATCGGCAGCATCAGCAGGATCATCAGAACGATCTTGACCCGATCGCTCTGCTGCGCCATGCAGTAGGCAAGGCCGTAGCCGAAGATCAGGCAGAAGACGGTGGCGATCAGCGCATAGAGCACCGAGCGCAGCATCACCGGCCAGTAGAGCCCAATCTGCTTGATATTTTCAAGGGTGAAGGCACCGTCGGCATCGGTGAATGCACAATAGGCGATCATTAAGATCGGAACAACGATGAAGAGCGTTGCCCATACATAGTATGGAACCGCAATGAGCTGCTTTTTCAATTCGCGGTACCTGCCTCCTTTTTCATGATATGGATGTATTCGGGGATGATCTTCATCCCGATCTTGGTGCCGGGCTCGCGGCAGGTGATGGAATGAATCTTCCAGAGGAAGCCCGCCGAGCGCACCATCATTTCATAATGAACACCCTTAAAGGTGACCGATTCCACGGTACCGCAAAGCATATCTGCCTCCGGCTCGCGGATCTTGATATCCTCGGGGCGGACAACAACATCCACCGCCGCATTTTCGCCGAAACCCGCATCCACACAGGGGAATTGAACACCTTCAAACTCCACCAGATAGTCTTTGATCATGGTGCCGCCGATGATGTTGCTCTCGCCGATAAAGTC
>JAFQKO010000036.1 GCA_017396865.1 Clostridia bacterium
ATCCAACAATTGATTATAGAATGTTTGCTTTTTGTCCCTATACCCCATAAGGAAGAAATATGAAGAAGCGTTATATATTAATCTTTATTACTTGCTTGCTGTTAAGCGCCTGCAGCCCTGCCAATCAGCCGAAATCGGCGGCACCGTCTGACATGGTGGAGCAAACAGAGCAGCAACCAACCGATATCATCACCGAGAACCGGCCGGAATCGATTGATACATCGGAAAAAGAAGAAAGTTTGCCGAAAAAGTTAAGCCTTCCGGAAGCGGCAGTATCGTCCGTTATAGGGTCGAACGGCTCTATTAGCTTTGGTAAGGACCATACCAAAATATTGGCAGATCAGGTATTTCTTCTGGCGGAACCGATCACGGCAAGCGCTGCAAAAGAGGCTGATTATCCCTACATCGTTCAGGTGTTTCATTCGGACGGTTTATTTTACGGCGAATATGCCGTCGATCTGCAGGCAAAACAGTTGCGCGCAGATCAGGCGTATTATCAATTAAGTGATGCTTCTGTTGTGGCAATGAAATCGCTGTTGGAACCGCCGAAGACAGAGCTTGAATCTATGGGCTTGGTTACGTTAAACAAAAGCTTCTGCGATCAAGAGGATGGAATTCATATCACCACAACAGCCATCTATCCCGACTTCTGTGTGGCGGTTCTGAAAGAGGATCCGTCCGTTACGGTTGTCATTTCAACAGAGCAATCGTTGGTAACGGATGAACCCTATGTTATTGATTGGAAGGAATATCGAATAAGTACGGATAATACCCTTCTTTATTTTGAGAAACCAAATAATATCTGCGCAGAACGTCACTGGAGCGATCGGTTTGTGAAATATTAATAAGCAAAAAGCAAGGTTCATAAGGGCGCCCTTATGAACCTTGCTTTTTCTTATCCTTTCAAAATAGATTCGGTGATCTCATCCTCATATTGGCGGGTATAGAGCTGATGGTAATAGCCCTTTTGGCGGAGCAGCTCGCCATGCTTCCCGCTCTCCACGATCTTGCCGTTTTTCACCACCAAAATGCAATCGGCATTGCGGATGGTGGAAAGGCGGTGAGCGATGACGATGGAGGTGCGACCCTTGATGACCTGATCGATGGCCGCCTGAATCTTCTGCTCGGTGAGGGTATCCACCGAGGCGGTGGCCTCGTCCAGAATCAAAATGCGGGGCTCGGCCAGAATGGCGCGGGCGAAGGAGATGAGCTGCTTTTCGCCGGTGGAGAGCAGGTCGCCGCCCTCGCCGACGTCGGTATCCAAGCCCTGCTCCAGCCGCGCCACCACCTGATCGGCAGAGACCAGCTTCAAGGCGCGGTCGATCTGCTCGGCGGTGGCATCGGGATTACCGTAGAGCAGGTTTTCCCGCACGGTGCCCGAAAAGAGGTGGGGCGTTTGCAGCACGTAGCCGATGGCGGAATGAAGCCAAAGCTGAGAGCGGTCGCGGGCATCCCTGCCGTCGATCAGCACTTTTCCACGGGTGGGTTCAAAAAATCTGCAGACCAAATTGACCAACGTAGATTTGCCCGCCCCCGTTTCGCCGACGATGGCGAGATTGGTGCCGAAGGGGATCTTTAAATTAAACTGTTCCAGCACGTATTCCTCGCCGTCGGGGTATTTAAAGTCGACGTTTTGGAATTCAATATCGCCGCGGATGGGCTCCCAATTTTCTCGCTTGGGATGAAAGCTATCGCCATATTTTTCGATGACCTCGGGGCGGTCGACCACGTCCGATTCGGTTTCCAGCAGGTGGGTGACCCGCTCGATATTGACCTGCGTAGAGACCAGCTCGGAGATCACGTCGATCAGCCAGCGCACCGGCTCCATCATGCCCTGGGCATAGCTCATAAACATCGAGAAGGTACCCACCTCCTCGGCGGCGATATACCCGCCCTGCCACAGCACGATGGCCAGCGCAGAGGAGGAGGCCAAGCCGATGGTGGCGGCAAAGAGCCCCCGCAGGCGGGCGGCACGCACCGTTTTCTCCCGCATTGCGGCGGTATCTTTCATGAACCGCTCCTCCATCTGCCGCTCCACCACCAAGGTCTTAACGGTCTTGGCGCCGGTGATGGATTCATTGAACCCGCCGGTAATGGTGGAATTGATCTCGCGGATCTCCCGATTGACCTTGATCAGCCGCCGCTGGAACAGCGAAAACAGCACCGCCACCAGCGGCAGGATCGCCAGCACCATCAGCGCCAGCTTGGCATTGATGACCAGCATCACGATGACG
>JAFQKO010000037.1 GCA_017396865.1 Clostridia bacterium
GCCGCCGCCCTGATTCTCGATGATCTCGGCGTTATCGCCCGTGGAGGCTTCCCCCTCCACGTAGCTGCCCGCCGCGGCGGACTTGCCTTCATCCTTGCTCTTGCAGGCGGTCATGCAACCGAGTGCCAAGCAAAAAATCATCAAAATTGCAATCCATCTTTTCATTTTTTCGTCTCCTTATTAAAGAATTATAATTTCCGAATAAACGCCGTAGTGGTCGGATACGAATTTGCCGTCCGGCTTTTCGTTCATTACCTTATAGGCGGTCGGCTTGATCGTCTTCCCCGTTACGAAAATAAAGTCGATCAGCGAAGAGGCGGGATCCTTATAGCCGCTATAGGTTTTGGTTTCGTCCCGCTTGAGGTTTACGTCGGTGAAGAAGGTGGTCATTTCCGCATAGCCCTTGGATTTCCAGGTCATGTTGTAGTCGGCGGAAACGATCATCGGCGCACCCTTGCAGATATCGGTAGCCTGCTTGATCAGCAGCTTGGCGCTGTTGACCTGCGGCTCATCCTTAAAGTCGAAGTGGGTGTTGAAGAAGAAGATCACCTTACCGGTCTGGCGGATTTCCAGCTTCACCCAGCTGCAGATTCTCCAATAATCGGCACCCCAGCCCTTGGACTCCTGATCGGGGGTCTCGGAGAGCCAGAAGTGGCCTTCGTCCAGCAGCTTGAACTTGCTCTTTTTATAGTAGATGGGGGTACCCTCGCTGTTGGAGGCGGAGCGGTATTTCAAAACGTAGTCGTATTCCTCCGAGAGGTGGAAGTAGGTTGGCTCCTCCCAGGCTACCACGTATTCCTGGAACCCGATCAGGTCGGGATCGTATTGATCCAGCACCTCCATCAGGCGGGGCGCCCGCTCCTCAATGGAGTTGCCGTTGGGATCGTTGGCACAACGAATGTTGTAGGAAACGACCTTCAGCTTATTTTCAACGTAGTAGGAAACGCCGTCGTCGGTCTTGGCAGGGGTCTTGGAGATGGGCACCTCATAGGGATCCTCCGGCTCCTCCACCGTTCCTTCGTCCTCATTGCCGCCGTTTTCGCCATCGGCGGGCGGTGTATCCTGCGGATCGGAGCCGCCATCGGGCTTGCTCGGGGTTTCCTCCTTATCCTCGGAGGGCTGCTGGCCGTCGCCTTGGTTTTGGATGATCACGTTGCCCTGATCGTCTGCCGTTTCGCCTGCAACGTAGTCGCCTGCCGCAGCCTCCTTGCCGCCCTCCTCCTGCTCACTTTTGCAGCCTGCAAGGCTGCCGATGAGCAGCAGAAGCATCAGAATGATTGCTGTTAAACGCTTCAGTTTCATCGCTTTTCTCCTTTGGATAGCATTTCAGTCCTATTGTGCATATCATATCATAGATTCCGAAAAAAAGAAACCCTTTTTAGGCAAAAAATCAATAAAAAACGAAAGGCGCAACAACAAAAATCCCGCAATGCTAACGCATTACGGGATTTTTTCGTTGTGTTTGGGCGGAAAAGATGGTTTCAAAACCGATCCTTCCCTATCTGAGGGCGCCCTTCGAGAACGCCTTTTGAAATTATACCAACTGAACGATTGCCATTTCAGCACCGTCACCGCGGCGGGGACCGATCTTAACGATACGGGTGTAGCCACCGTTGCGCTCCTCGTAGTTGGGAGCAATTTCGGTAAACAGCTTATTAACAACATCTTCTTTGGTGATATATGCAAGAGCCTGACGCTTGCTGTGCAGGGTGTTGGTCTTGCCTAAGGTAATCATCTTTTCGGTAGCCTTGCCGACTTCCTTTGCACGGGTCAAAGTGGTCTCAACAGTGCCGTTCTCCAAAAGATAGGTTACCATGCCTCTGAGCATCGCCTTACGATGAGCGGTAGGGCGGCCCAATTTTCTATAACCGGACATAAGAGTAAACCTCCTTTGCAATCAAGTAATAACAGTAAATCGTAATTATTCGTCGTCCTTCTTGAGGGTGAGACCCAGAGAAGCGATCTTGCCGATCACTTCGTCCAAGGACTTTCTGCCAAGGTTACGAACCTTCATCATATCCTCTTCGCTCTTATTGATCAGATCCTCAACGGTGTTGATGCTTGCACGCTTCAAGCAGTTGAAGGAACGAACGGAGAGATCCAGCTCTTCGATGGTCATCCGCAGAGCGGTAATGGCAGGAGAAGCCTCCTTATCCACCAGAATCTCGGCGGTCTTTGCCTTCTCGGAGAGATCAATGAACAGAGAAAGATGCTCGTTCATAACTTTAGCGGCCAATGAAACCGCATCGCTGGCGGTGGTAACCGAATTGGTCCAAACTTCCAGCGTGAGTTTATCGAAATCGGTAATCTGGCCAACGCGGGTATTCTCTACCTTATAGTTCACCTTGGTGACAGGAGAGAAGTCGCTGTCGACTGCCAGCATATTGGGCTGATTTTCGGTATACGCCTTATTCTTTTCGGCGGATACGTAGCCGCGGCCATGGGCCACGATCAGCTCCAGGTTCAAAGCAGCGCCCTCACCGAGGGTTGCCAGAACGTGCTCGGGGTTGAGGATCTCTACGTCGCTATCGGCTTTAATGTCGCCGGCGGTCACAACGCAGGGGCCCTTCGCCTCGATATATACGGTTTTTTGCTCGTCACAATAGAGTTTCGGGATAATGCCCTTGATGTTCAGAACGATCTCTGTAACATCCTCCTTAACGCCTTCCAGGGTTGTGAACTCATGGGGAACGTCGTTGATCTTCGCCGCCACAACAGCACAACCGGGCAGAGAGGAGAGCAGAATGCGGCGCAGGGAGTTACCCAGCGTTAAACCGTAGCCTCTCTCCAGAGGCTCGGCAACGAAAATGCCGTATTCGCCGTTATCACCGATCACCTCGGTTTCGATCCGGGGTCTTTCTATCTCGATCATATCTAAAACCTCCTTATAAATCTCGCGAAAATACGAGTGTTAAATTTTAAAACATCCTAATTTGTATAGCTTCCAAGCAGAAGCTACGTCTATGCCGTTTGTAAAGGATTGAATGTGCCGTGATGCGCAACTCGGCTTGAGATTTTTTCTTCGGCGTGCTTCAAAAACCGCAGAGCATACTTTGTGTATGGTCGAGGATTTTTGAGCGCGACCGATGGAAAAAGATCTGCCGAGATGCGTGTCAAAGGCGCATTCGATGCTTTACTTGGAGTACAACTCGACGATCAGATGCTTCTCAACCGGGAGGTCGATATCTTCGGCATCGGCAAAGCCGACAACCTTAGCGGTGGTGCCGTTGAGCTCCAGCCACTTCACAACATTACGCTTCTCGTTTGCTTCAAGGATTGCCTTGATCTTAGCGGAAGCCATGCTGCCTTCCTTAATTGCGATTTCATCACCGATATTTACCAGGAAAGAAGGGATATTAACTTTCTTACCGTTTACGGTAAAGTGCCCGTGACGGACGAGCTGTCTCGCCTCGGGTCTGGACATAGCAAAGCCTAATCTGTAGATCACGTTGTCCAATCTGCTCTCCACGATGGACATCAGATTGTCACCGGTAACGCCCTGTTTCTTTTCGGCCATCTCGAAGTACTTTGCGAACTGGCTCTCCAGAACGCCGTAATATCTTCTGACCTTTTGCTTCTCTCTGAGCTGAGTACCATACTCAGATACTTTGTGTCTGCCTTGGCCATGCTGACCGGGTGCATATGCACGACGGGTCAGAGCGCACTTATCAGAGTAGCAACGCTCGCCCTTCAGGAACAGCTTCTGACCTTCTCTACGGCATTGGCGGCAAACCGCGCCTGTATATCTAGCCATATCTTCGTATCCTCCTTATACTCTTCTTCTCTTCGGGGGTCTGCAACCGTTGTGGGGGATGGGGGTTACGTCCTTAATCAGGGTAATCTCCAAGCCTGCGGTCTGCAGCGCACGGATCGCAGCCTCGCGGCCGGCGCCCGGTCCCTTAACAAAGACCTCAACGGTCTTCAAACCATGCTCCATAGCGGCCTTTGCAGCGGTCTCTGCAGCCATCTGAGCGGCGAAGGGAGTGCTCTTTCTGGAGCCCTTAAAGCCCATGCCGCCGGCGGATGCCCAAGAGATTGCATTGCCGTTCACATCGGAGATGGTAACAAGCGTATTGTTGAAGGTAGAGCGAATGTGAGCGGCTCCACGTTCAATATTCTTCTTCACGCGGCGCTTGCCGGTGGTTTTCTTTACAGCCTTTGCAGCCATTTCTCATTCACTCCTTACTTCTTCTTATTTGCCATGGTTTTTCTGGGGCCCTTTCTGGTACGGGCGTTGGTCTTGGATCTCTGGCCCCGAACAGGTAAACCTTTTCTATGTCTAGTTCCTCTGTAGCATCCGATCTCGATCAGACGCTTGATATCTAAAGCTACTTCTCTTCTCAGATCACCTTCTACGGTGTAGCCTTCCATCGCTGCACGGATCTTGGCAACATCGTCCTCAGTCAGATCCTTAACACGGATGTCGGGATCAACGCCTGCGGCTGCCAGGATGTCGTTGGAGCTCTTGCGGCCGATACCGTAGATATAGGTCAAACCGATCTCTACGCGCTTTTCCTTGGGTAAATCGATACCAGCAATTCTTGCCATATGGTTTATTACACCTCCATTTTAATCAAGCCTGCAAGGCTTAGCCCTGCTTTTGCTTGTGCTTCGGGTTCTGGCAAATTACCATAACCTTGCCATTTCTTCTGATGATTTTGCATTTTTCGCAAATGGGTTTAACGGAAGGTCTTACCTTCATTGAAATTACCTCCATTCGTGGAGCCTTACTTGGCTCTCCAGATAATTCTACCCTTTGTCAGATCATAGGGAGACATCTCCACCGTGACCCGATCACCGGGCAGGATCTTGATATAGTTCATCCGCAGTTTGCCGGAAATATGGGCATGGATCTTATGCCCTTGATCCAGCTCTACCATGAAATTTGCGTTGGGCATTGCTTCAACAACAACGCCTTCCACTTCAATCATATCTTCTTTCGACATAAAGTCCTCCTATTAGCATCTCATGAACCTTTTTATACTCTACGATCGGCGTTTATTCAACCTGCGTCAGCACGTATGCGCGGTCAGCATCGATGAAGTAGGTGTTTTCATAGTGTGCGCTGAGCTTTTTATCCGCCGTGGTGACCGTCCAGCCATCCTCATTGCTGATATTGACCCGATCGGTTCCTTGGTTGATCATCGGCTCGATGGCAACGGTTGCACCCTTCGGGAGCCGCAGGCCGTGGCCTGCTCTGCCAAAATTCGGTACGTTGGGATCCTCATGCAGCGCACGGCCGATGCCATGCCCCACAAAATCCTTTACCGTGCTGTAGCCAAACTGACGCACGTATTCATCCACGCAGCTTCCGATATCTCCCAGCCGAATGCCGCCCTTGAGGATCTTTTCGACCTCATGGAGGCTTTGGCGGGTGACCTCGATCAGCTGAAGCGCCTCGGCCGATACCTGCCCAACCGGGAAGGTATTGGCGTTGTCGCCGTGAAATCCGCCGATATACGCACCCACGTCTACGCTGACGATATCCCCTTCCTTGAGGATGATCTGCTCAGACGGGATGCCGTGGATCACCACCTCGTTGATGGAGATACACGCACTGGCAGGAAAGCCGCCATACCCCTTGAAGGATGGAATTGCACCGTGGGAGCGGATATAGCTCTCAACGATCTTATCCAGCTCCTTGGTGGAAATTCCGGGACGAACCGCTTCACCTGCCGCCTGAAGCGCACCGGCGGCAATCGCGCCGGCCTTGCGCATCAGACGAATATCACTATCGGATTTCAGGATCATCATTTGTTGAATGCCTCGATAGTTTCAAAGGTTGCTTTGGTGGTTTCGGCCAGCTCTTCGCGGCCCTCCACCATCGCCAGCTTGCCTCTGGCATCATAGAATGCCTTCAGCGGCTCGGTGGTTTCGTGATAAGTCTTGAGCCGATCCAGAACCGTGTCGGGATGATCGTCCTTGCGGATGATCAGGTCAGCTCCACACTCATTACAATGCTCATTGTCTTTAGAGGGCTTAAAGTCCACATGATAGGTCATTCCGCAAGCGGGGCAGACACGTCTGCCGCTCATCCGCTGCACGATCTTCTCATCGGCAACCTCGATAGAGAGTGCCATATCGATCTCGATGCCCATCTTCTCCAGTGCTTCTGCCTGGGGAATGGTGCGGGGAAATCCGTCCAGAATGAAGCCGTTTTTGCAATCATCCTCTGCCAACCGCTCCTTGACCATGCCGATGACGACCTCATCGGGAACCAGCTTGCCGGCATTGATCAGGCTTTCAGCCTTCTTGCCCAGCTCGGTACCGTTATGGATCGCCGCACGGATCATGTTACCGGTGGAGATGGTCGGAATTTCGTAACGACCGGAAATGTTTTCTGCCTGGGTGCCTTTACCGGCGCCCGGCGCGCCTAAAAGAATCAACTTCATGATACGCACCTATCCTTACTCAAGAAAGCCCTTGTAGTGACGCATCAGCATCTGGGACTCGAGGGTCTTCACGGTCTCGAGCGCAACGCCGACAACGATCAGGAGGGTAGTACCGCCGATCGCAACACCGGAGAGGCTGGGGAAGATCGCAGCGATCAGATTGGGGATCGCAGAGATCAGGCCGAGGAAGATCGCACCGATCAGGGTGATGCGGTTGAGGCTCTTGGTAATAAAGTCTGCGGTCGGCTTACCGGGGCGAATACCCATGATAAAGCCACCGTTCTTCTTCAGGTTATTGGCAACCTCAACGGGGTTGAAGCTGATAATGGTGTAGAAATAGCTGAAGAAGATGATCAGCAGGAACATCAGCAGGGTATATACCCAACCGCCGACGCTCATTGCATCTACAACGCTTCCGAACCAAGTATCCTTCAAGCCGGGGAAGAAGTTCAGAATCGTTGCGGGCAGCATGACGAAGGACTGAGCGAAGATGATGGGCAGAACGCCGACCATATTCACCTTCAGGGGAATATTGGTGTTCTGGCCGCCGTACATCTTACGGCCCTTGACCTGCTTTGCATACTGCACGGGAATGCGGCGCTCACCGTTGGTAACAAATACAACGAAAGCGACCATAGCGAGGATTGCTACTACAAAGACGCCGATGATAACGAAGCCCTTCCAGCCGTTGTTGCTGTTGTTTTGCCACAGCGTATGAGCCATAGAGGGGATCTCGGCGATGATACCGGCGAACAGGATCATGGAGATACCGTTGCCAATACCGTACTCGTTGATCTTTTCACCCAGCCACATGATCAGCGTTGCGCCGGCAGCCAGGGAGAAGACGATAACGATCATTGCAAAAACGCTGTCGTCCTTCACTACGCCCATCTGATTCTTCATGATGGTGTAGTAACCGAAACCGAGCAGGAAGGAGAAGGCAACCGCCAGATAGCGGGTCCAGCTCTCCATGATCTTTCTGCCGCGCTCGCCGTCTTCCTTCATCAAACGCTCCAGGGGCGGAATAGCCACCATCAGCAGCTGCATGATAATGGATGCGTTGATGTAGGGGGAGATGGAGAGGGAGAAGATTGTTGCGTTCGCGAGCGCACCACCGGACATGATGTTCAGGTAGGTGAGCATACCGTCGCCCGCAGCGGAACTGAAGGCAGCTTCAATGCCCTCGTTCAGGCTGAGGAAGGGAACGGTGATGCTACAGCCCAAGCGAAAAATCGCAAAGATAAATGCGGTAAACAGAATCTTCTTTTTCAAATCCTGGATTTTCCAGGCGTTTTTGAAGACGCTGAACATCTTACATCACCTCTACCTTTCCGCCGACAGCCTCGATCTTTTCTTTGGCACCGGCAGTAACCTTTACTGCCTTAACGGTGATGGCCTTGTCAACGGAACCGGTACCGATTACCTTCAAGCCGTCCAGAGCCTTCTTGGCCATGCCGGCTGCGATAACCGCGTTGATGTCTACTACGTCTCCGGCATTGAATGCGTTCAGGTCATCCAAGGTCAGAACAACATACTTCTTAGCGAAGATATTATTAAAACCGCGCTTGGGAAGGCGTCTTTGCAAGGGCATCTGACCGCCTTCAAAGCCCAGGCGGATGCTGCCGCCGGAGCGTGCCTTCTGGCCCTTATGGCCATGGCCGCCGGTCTTACCGTTACCGGATGCGGGGCCGCGGCCCTTTCTCTTTGCAACGGAGGTAGAGCCGC
>JAFQKO010000038.1 GCA_017396865.1 Clostridia bacterium
CCGCTTTTGGGAATAGCGTTCCTCCTCGGAGTAAACGCAGCCGCAATACTTTTGCATATAAAGCTCCAGCTCGCGGGCGCGGGCTTGCCCCTCGCGGAAGCGGGGCGAAAAGTCGTAGGGGACAAACTCCACCCCATGCCGTTCTGCCGCTTTAGCGGCAATTTCATTGATCAATTCATGGTTTTGATAGGGGGAAACGGTCAGGGTGGTGGTAAAGGCGGGGATGCCCCGCGCGGCGGCGATGCGGGCAGTCTCCTCCATGCGGATGGCATAGCAAAAAGCGCACCGCCTTTCAATCTCACCGCTGACCGCCTTGGTGAAGCGATCCAAGCCGTATTCATCCTGCACCAAAAGCGGCAGGTCGACAGTTTTTGCATACTCGATCAGGCAATCCCGCCGTGCCTTATACTCGGTATAAAGATGGATATTTGGATTATACCAAAGACCCGTAACATCATAGCCGTCTGCCCGAAGCTGCTCGATGCAGGTCACCGAGCAGGGGGCACAGCAGATGTGCAGTAATATTTCCGTCATGTTACAACCTCAATTCTGCAAAGGGCAATTTGTGCGTCGGGCTCCTCGATCAACCGCACCGACCGCAGAGGCTTCTCGGTCAATACCTCGATCTGATAGAGGCAGATCGGTTCGCCCGCGGGGGTCTTGCTGTGGATTCCCTCGCAATCATAGATGGTGGAATAGCCGGTATGGCGATAAAGCTCATGGAGGTTTGGCTGATGCTGATAGCGGTTCCAATGGCCGATATTGCCGCCCGCCGTCAGCGGAATACGTTGCTCGGTGCCGTCGGCAAAGGTAAGGAGATATTCGCCCACCTTCGAAGGCGCCTTCCAAGGCTTTTTCGTTACGTGATATAAGAGGGTATGGCAAAGGAGAATACTCTTGGCCTCCCCCTCCAACGCCAGCTCCTTGACGGGCGCATCGGCCAAGGGCTGCTCCAGCAGCAGGCGGCGCTTGGCCTTTTCGGCATGGGAGGGAAGGGCGATCCCCTCCAGCTTATTTTTCAGCCACGGCATCCGTGCGGTGATCTGCCGATCGTAGGCATGGGTACAGCAAGGGTTATAGTCCTTCGACCAAAGCATTTGTGCGGTGAGGAAAAAGTCGAAGAGCTTGCCCTCCTGCACCAGCGAGCGCAGATCGGTGCCGACCCAGGCGGAAATCTGCCCGCCGACCATCCCCTTGCGGGCAATACGGCTGCAATAGCGGGGGAAATGGCTGGAATAAAGATTGCCGATCGCAACCTTGAAGCCATGCTCCAGCAGATTGGTTTCAATATCCCGATCCATATAGAAATACCAGATAAAATCCAGCATCAGGATATCCTTGGGGATCTTATCAATGGCGGCGGTGGTGCGATACCGCTCCGGTCGCTGGAGCATATCCGCCCAGATCATCATTTTAAGACCCTTTTTCTTCAAATAATCATACAGCCGATTGACGTCGGCGGCAAACAGCTCTGCGGGATCTTTTTCACGGCAGACCTTGCAGACGCCGATCTCATACACCTCGTCGTGGCCGAAATGGACGTATTCCTTCGGCTGAAAGACCTCGATGATCTCGTCGGCGAGGTCGAATAAGATCTCATAAGAGCGTTCATTGGAGGGGCAGTAGCAATGAGGATAGAGCTTTTCGGGGCGCTGATCTTCAGCACGGATATCGATCTTC
>JAFQKO010000039.1 GCA_017396865.1 Clostridia bacterium
CTGGGGATGGATATTGATCTGCTTGCCGTGCTTAACGGTATTGAGCACCAAGCCGCCCTTCATATCAGCGCCGCCCTTATCGCCGCAAACAGCGAAGGAGGCCTCACAGCTCTGATGGGTATTCAATGCCCAGGATGCTTCCAGAGAGATGGTGGCACCGTTTTCCATCACGATGAAGCCGAAGGCACTATCTTCAACCTTAAAGGCTTCGGGATCCCAATCGCCCCAAGCGTTACCGGTATTGGTCTGGTTGTTCAGCTTATGGAAGGTGGTACCGACGCAGTACTTGGGCTTATAGTTGTCCATGGTCCAGAGGGTGAGGTCAAGGGCATGGGTACCGATATCGATCAGCGGACCGCCGCCCTGCTCATATTCGTTGAGGAACACGCCCCAGGTAGGAACGGCGCGACGGCGAACGGCATAGGCTCTTGCATAATAGATATCGCCAAAGAACCCGTCCTCGGCCTCAGCCTTGATGTACTGAGGCTGAGCGGCAAAACGGTTCTGATAACCGATGGAGAGGGTCTTGCCGGTCTTTTCGGCAGCCTCAACCATTGCCTTTGCCTCAGCAACATTAATTGCCATCGGCTTTTCGCACAGAACGTCCTTACCGGCATACAGACCTGCACAGCTGATCTCGCTGTGGCTGCGGTTGGGGGTGCAGACGTGGATGACGTCTACGTCCTTGCAGGCAACGACTTCGCGGTAATCCTCGGTCACCTTGGCATCGGCAGTACCGTACTTTGCAGCAGCCTTCTCGGCGCGCTCGCGGATAATATCGCAGAAATAAACGATCTCCAGCTTGCCGGCCTCCGCCAGCTTGGCCAATGCGGGCAGATGCTTGCCGTTGGCAATACCGCCACAGCCGATAATACCGACTTTAAAGACTTTTTCACTCATTTGAAGAGCCTCCCTTAATGATAATTTAATTTAACATAATTATAGTATATTTAATTTTAAAAGCAAAGTCAATGTTTTTGGGAATTTTTTACCAAATCTTTATCCACGGTGATGACCGCATAGAAATCCGGATGGCAGTTGCGAATGTCTGCCTCCACCCTACGGCAAAGCTCCTTATCGGAAAGCTCATACCCAAAAGGAACCACCAAATCGAATAAAACGTTGGTATGCGTCGTGCCCCGCACGATCCGCAGATCGTGGAAGGAGACCCGCTCAAAGGTGCCGACGATCTCTTTCAGCTCCAAGCGCAAAGCATCCAGCAGCGGATCGTTGGTTACAACGGGATCTAAATGGATGGTCAAATGCAGGCCCAGCCGCTCCCGCAGCTCCCGCTCTACGTTATCAATGATATCATGGCTGACCAAAACGTCGACTTCAGCGGGCACCTCCGCATGCACCGAGGCAAAGATTCTGCCCGGGCCGTAGTTGTGCACCTCCAGATCGTGCACTCCGATGATGCCGTCGTATTCCATCACAGCATCGCCGATCTTCTGCGCCAGCTCGGAATCGGCGCCCTCGCCCAGCAGCAGGTTAATGGTATCCTTCATCAGCATGATGCCGGAATACATGATAAACAAGGCGACCGCAACCCCCATCACACCGTCGGTATTATAGCCGATCAGCGGGGTGATGGCAATGGAGAGCAGCACCGCCGTGGTAGAGACTACGTCGTTGATGCTGTCGCGGAAATTGGCGCGCAGGGTATCGCTTTCGATGGCCTTGCCCATCTTGCGGTAAAATAAGCCCTGCCAAAGCTTCACGCCAATAGAAATCACCAGCGTGATAATCAAGATCGGCGTTATGGTAAGATACTCCGGCTCGAAGATCTTGGGAAAGGATTCCTCGGCCAGCGAAAAGCCCACCACCGCCATCAGCATGGCGATCAGCATGGCGGCGATATATTCCATCCGCCCGTGGCCGTAGGGGTGGTCCTCATCCGCCTGCGCCGCCGACATCCGAAAGCCCACCAGCGTGATGATGGAGGAAAGGCTGTCGGTCAGGTTATTGATACCGTCGGCCACCACCGAAATAGCACCGAAAAGAAAGCCGATGGTCATTTTAGCCGCCGCCAGCAGCAGATTGGTCACAATGCCGACCGCACCCGCCACCGCACCGTAGCGGGCACGAACGATGGGGCTTTCGGTATTTTCATGATCTTTAACAAATAGCTTTTTGATTAATTCTGTCATAAAAACTCCTCTGTAAAAAAGGAGCGGAGACCGCTCCTATTATACTGTTAGTTTATGCTGTCGGCAGCTCCCGATATACGGGGATAATGAGATGTGCCTTGGCATTGGGATCGGTATAGGCACGCTTTAAAATGCTTGCCTCCTTTTGCGGAGCCTCCGCATCGTCCATATAGGACTTGTTCTGATAGCCCGCAAAGCGGAAGAAATACGGCGTGATTGCGCCCCGATCCAGATATTGATCCTTTACCCAGTTGGCGCCCTCTACAATGGAGCGGAACACGCTGTTCCAATTTCGCTCCTTGGCATAGGCCGCGCCGACTGTCGGATTGGCGGTATAGCACTTGATGCCGAAAAAGTTATAATAGCCCTCATAGCCCTCCACCGTGCCCTTGGCAAAGGTGGAGCCGCCATAGCCCGATTCCAGCGCCGCACGGCAGGCAATATAAACGGGGTTCATCAGCAGGCTTTGGCTTGCGGTTTTGAAATAGCTCAGCGCCTGATCCTTGGTGATATGGGTCTGATTGGCCCAGATCGCCTTGACCATGCTGTCGTTCCAAAGGGTGGGATCATAGGTCTTGATATCCAAAAAGGCAAGGATCTTATCCTCGGTCAGATAGTTTGCGGGGTTGATGTACGCCTCCTTCTCTGCGCCGTATTTGCTCAGCGCCTCGGCGTAGGTCATCTCCACGTCCACATAGGAAAAGCTCCAATTGGGATGGGCCTTTTGCAGCGCATCGATCGCCTCTTTATATTGGGCGGGCTGCTCGGTTTCCTTCCAGCCCCACTGCAGATAATCGGCATGAACGTAGCCGACCGTTGCACTCTTTACCAACTGCACGCGACACCATTCCTTGGAGCCATCGGCATAGCCGAGGAAATAAACCGAGCGCTTATTCTCCAGCTTAGCCAGCACGTTCGAGGAGGTCGACGGCTTTTCGCGCAGATTGACGTAGCTATCGGCATTGACTTTAACCATGCCGTAGGCATTCACGCCGGCATTGGGATCGGTGATAATAATCAGATATTCCTTCTTGATGCCGCCCGCCAGCGTTGCCGTTACGGTCACCTTGGCGCGGCCATGCCCCAGCAGCAGATTATCGCCCAACCGATAGGCTGTCTGCTCATAGGGATAGTAAGTAGCATACTGCTCCACCTGCACGTCGATGGCGGTGAAGCCGGTAAAGCCGGTAATCTTGCACTGCTCAAAGTTATTGGTGGTGCAGAGATAGTAATCGGTATTGAGATTAAAATCCAGCGCAAAGCCGGAAACCGAGATGCTGCAGTTCAGCTGCTCGGGATGCTGAGAGGCATAATAACGATAGAATACGCAGGCCGCCTCAGCACGGGTGGCTTTCCCGTTGGGCACAAAAAGATTATCATCCTTACCGTTGATCAGGCCGTTGGCCGAGCATTTGGCCACCCAGCTCTTCGCCCAAGGGGCGATCGAAGCCTCATCGGCAAAGGTCTTGGCATTGGCGCTCGAAAGGGACTTGCCGGTCAGCCATTCCACCGCCGCGCCCAGCATCTTGCACATCTCCTGGCGGGAAACGGGGCGCTCGGGATCAAATTCGGTATCGGAAATGCCGTTGACCAGCCCGTTATTATACGCCCAGCTCACGTAGGGGGAAAACCAGGTCCCCTTCGGAACGTCGGTGAAGTGCTCCACCCGATCGCTCGGGTTCGGCACGCCGCAAAGGCGCGCCAGCGCCGTTACGAATTGAGCGCGGGTCATCTGCATATTCACGCCGAATTCACTATCGCTGATGCCCTGAAACAGCCCCAGCTCAACCGCGCCGGCCACCTCGGTATAATACCAATTGCCCGGCTTCAGATCCTTCAGATCGGCAGGCTTTGCTGCGCTCGCGCCGAAAATCGGCAGCCCCGCCAGCATCAATACCGCCAGCAGCGCTGCAATCAGCCGCACACCGTGCTTATTCCGCCCAGTTATGTGCAACTTTTTGAACATCATCGTCGTCCTCCAGCGCATCCAGCAAAAGCTGCATCTTAAAGCGCTCCTTTTCATCGGTCAGGGAAACGTCATTGTCGGCCACACGGGTGACCTCGGCGGTCAGGAATTCATAGCCTGCCTCCTCCAGCGCCACGCGCACGTCGGAAAAGCTTTCGGGTGCGGTGAGGATCTCGAAGGCATCGCCCTCGGCATCGAAATCATCGGCACCGTTATCAAGGGCACACATCATCAGCTCATCCTCATCGACGTCCTCCTTATCCACCACCAGCACGCCGCATTGCTTAAACTGCCAAAGCACGCTGTTGGAGGCGCCGAGGTTGCCGCCGAATTTGTCGAAATAATGCCGCAGGTTGGCGGCGGTACGGTTGCGGTTATCGGTCAGGCAATCGACAACGACGGCAACGCCGCCGGGGCCGTAGCCTTCATAGACGAGGGCTTCATAGTTGCTGTTGTCCTCTGCACCGGCGGCCTTTTTGATGGCGCGCTCGATATTGTCGTTGGGTACGTTGGCCGCCTTCGCCTTGGCGATGGCATCGGCCAAGCGGGAGTTCGCAGCGGGGTTGGCGCCGCCCTCTTTCACGATCACAATGATCTCTCTGGCCATCTTGGTAAAGATCTTGGCACGCTGGGCATCGGTCTTGCCCTTCTTGTTTTGAATATTATGCCATTTGGAATGTCCGGACATGGGTATTTCGCTCCTTTTTAAACTATGTCATTTTATGTCACAATATAGTATAACATACTCTTTTTTCAATTTCAACCCTGCATTTCTTGCCAATCGGCAAAAACTGATTTAAACAATCAGGGGACGGTTAGCGTGAAAACCGATGTTTTTTCAAAAGCCTTAAGGGGGAACCAAAGCCTTGGTTCCCCCTTTTGTTTTTGAAAATTCACCCCGATGAGTGCGGTAAAAACGGTTAAAAATCGGGAGACGCGCGAAATTGACGTCGGGTTCGTATCAAACAGTTGCAAATTTGCTCCGCTTCTGCTACAATAACTATAATATGTTCTGTTTGGAAGGTGACTGACGATTGAAAAAATTCGATAAAAAAATCCCCGCAGCGGTCAAGCACACCGTGCTGATCTTTCTGCTCTCCTTTATCGGTCAGCCCACGCTGCAGGGCTACATCCATCCCGCCGATCCCTTTGTTTTGCTGGCGGCCATGCGTTTACCCACGCAGCAGGCGCTGCTGGCCTGCGGCATTGCGAGTGCGGCGGCCGATCTGGCAAAGGGCTATTATGCCCTTGCCCCCTTCACCCTCGCCATCAAGCTTGCCATGGTGCTGGCCGTTAAGCTGCTGACCCGCCTTTCCGCTGCGAAGGGGCGGGAGGAGCTCTTTGCCTCGGTGGCGGCGCTGATCCCCGTACCGGGCTATTTCCTCTCCCAGCTGATCACCGGCTACTGCTATGAATGGTTCACCGGCAACAATACCAGCCCCATCGGCATGGCGATCGATTCTCTGCGCAAGAATCTGATTCAGGGTGCGGCCAGCCTGCTGGTCTTCCTGATCCTTTTCGACTTGATCAAGAGCTTCCGCAAGCTGAAGGCCTCCATGGCCGAGATCAAGGCAGAGCAAGAGAAAAAGGAAGCGGCGGCGCAAGCCGAGACCGCCGAGGAGGAGGAAACCGAATGAAAACCTTACGCTACTGCATCGCAGGCTTCGGCGCGGTTGCCCGCAACCACGCGCTGGCCTCCTATCAGGCCGCCCTGCAATTTCCCGACGAGATCAACCCCCGCTTAGTCGGCGTGATGAGCCGTACGCCAAAAGCGGCGCCGCTACCCGGAGTTTCCCACTACACCGAGCTTGCTGCCATGACCGACGCCTGCAAGCCGGACTTTTTGGATCTTTGCATGCCCCACCACCTGCGAAAGGAGGCGGTGGCCTTTGCGGCCGAGCGGGGCCTGCCCATCTACTGCGAAAAGCCGCTCGCCAACGACCTTGCCGCCGCCGAGGAGCTGGCGACGCTGGCGGCCGAGCTGCCCACCGCCATGGCCTTTGAATACCGCTTCATTCCCGCTGTGACCCTGATGAAGGAAAACCTTTCGCTGATCGGCGATCTTTTGGATTTCAAGGCCTTCTTCCTCCACGACTCCTATCTGCTCCCCCGCCCCAAGACCTGGCGGATGACTGCCGAAAACGGCGGCGGCGCCCTTTTGGATCTCGGCGTTCATATGCTGGATCTGCTGGCCTATCTTTTGGGACCGCTGCACTACCTCAACGGCGAGAAGGGCATCCATTTTGCCGACCGCAACGAGGTGGATGAATTCGGCCGCATGGAGCTGGCCTGCCCCTTATGCACCGGAACCCTGGAGGTTTCCCGCATCCACGCCACCGAGGGCAGCGGCAAGACCATCACCCTCTACGGCGAGCGGGGCACCCTCACCTTGGATATCGAGCGTCCCTATGAGATCGTCCACTATGACCTTGCCGCGCGGCAGACTACCGTTCTCCGCGCCGACAACGAGCTGCTGGCCGAGCTGATGTATCCCGCGCCCCGCAATACGTTGGGCTTTTATCAGGATGCCCATACCTGCGCGCTGATGCACTTCGCCCGCCTGCTCTACACCGGAGAAGAGGATCCCCTGCTGCCCACCTTCGCCGACGGACTTGCTGCCCAGCGGCTCTTGGCGCAAATTCTGGAATAACAATAACGCCCGATGCGATGCATCGGGCGTTACAGACTGTTAAAAAAGGCACCGACCGCAGAAAAATAGGTAAAACCTAAAGTTTGTGCCAATATTAATGATTGCAAGGAGAAAGAAACACCTACTCTTTCTCCTTGTTCCTTTTATAAGGAAAAAATCCGCATAGTGATGCGGATTTTGATTGGAATTTTTCTGCTATCCGCCGAAATGACCGCTCAGCGTATCACATACGCAATCGGGATCATTTCGACGAATTCGGCACTCTTTTTTTAATCAGTCTCCCGGCGTGTCAAAATAATGAATCGTTATTGTTATTGATAGATTTTCTCCGCGTACCGACTGCCGATCAGATTATCATAGGCAATCAGCCAATAATCCTTAAAAATTTCTGCGGCAGTGCCCTGCAGGCCGACCTCCTTCGTGCCGTTCGGCAGGAGGGTGACGTAGCGGGTTACACCGGGCAGCAAGGCGCGCTGCGCATCCATGAAATAATGGAAGGCGGGGCGGGAAAGCTCCAGCACGTCGGTCATATAGGGGATCAGGTGGTACAGCGAAACATCCTTTTCCGCGTGGGTGGGGGTTTCCTCCATATTGTTCCAGATCAGATAGGGAGTCGACTGCCGCATAAAGGTGCATTCCTCTGCGCTGCCCTTAGAATAGCCAATGGCTTCCAACAAGTTGGGCGTATCCGAAAAATAGGGCTGATGGTCGCCGAAAAAGACGATCACGGTCGGCTCCTCCACCGCCTCAAAATAATCGACCAAGGCGCCCAGCGCCGCATCGGTTTTGGTCAGGCAGGTGGCGTAGGTTTCAATCACGCTGCGGTCGTAGTCGGAGATCGGCGCATCGGTTTGCAGGCGAACGGTTTCCTCGCCGAATTCATCGGGCTTATAGCCTGCATGGTTTTGCATGGTCACCGCATGGCAGAAGAAGGGTTGCCCCTTTTCCGCGCTTGCCTCATATTCGGCAATGATCCGCTCGGTGATCGCCATATCGGAAACGTAGCCCTGATTGCGCATCCGCTCTGCGCCCTCGAAGCTCTCCTCGCTGTGGAAGGCATCGAAGCCTAAAATATCATAAGCCTTATCGCGGCTGAAAAAGCTCCGCAGATAGGGATGGAGCGCCACCGTATTATAGCCCTGCCCATTGAGATAAGAAAGATAGCTATCCATCTCGCCGTTGACATAGCTCATATAGGCGATCAGCCCTGCAGGCAGGCCGTAGGTGGAGCAGCTTGTGAGCAGCTCGAATTCGGAATTGGCGGTGCCGCCTCCGTATTCCGAGGTCATGGCCCGACCGGAAAGATACTGCGCCGAGAGGGAATTAAAGATCGGCGTCAGCTCCCGCCCGAAATCCAAATTCTCGGCACGGTCCAGATCCATATACGCCTCGTTCATCACCACGATCACGTTGGCACGGGTGCCCTCCTTTTCCTGCTTCGCCTGCTCAACAGCCTCGGCGGTCAACCGCTCTACGGTTTCCGCCCCGTAGCCTTCGGGCTCCTCTACCTGTATATCGTAAGCACTGCGGATAAAGCTATATACAAAGCCGTAGCTCTGATAGCCTGCCAACGGCTCCCAGGAGAGAATATACACGTTGTTTTCCTTCAGATAATCCGGCGAGAAGCGCTGATTGAACCCGAGGAGCATAAACAAAACCGCAGCCGCGCCGATGATCGCTTCTTTATAATAGCGAATTCGCAGCTTCTTCATCACAAAGATATCCAGCAGGATCGCACCCGCCAGACCCACCACCACGTAGATGATGGCATAGATCATATACTTTTCAAAAACGAAGTTGATATCGGACATAATATTGCCCGCCTCGCCTGCCAGCGAGAAATCCCACGGATAGAAGGGCTCGTTGCGGAACATGATCTTAAAATGGTTGATGGCATGGAGCAAAAACAGCCCCACGCTGACCAGCCCGACGCCGATCGAAAGCTTACGGGTAAAGAAGGTAATGGCGGCAATCAACAGCGCCGAGATCAGCGCAATATTGGAAAGAGCGGTTGCCGCCCATTCGGTTTGCAGGAAGGAAGCCCAGCTTTCGGCCGATTGCTGCGAAGCCGCCTCACATAAAAAGGCCAAGCCGATAGAATAGATCCAGATCCCGAGGCAAAGACCCGCCAAGCCCCAAAGCTTTTTCTTCTTAAAAAATGCAGCCGCCTTATGCATTGCCGCTTTGATTTTTTCCATTTTTATCACCTTCTAAACAAAGATTATAGCAAATCTGCTTAAAAATGTCAATCGGAGCTCTGGCTGCGATAGGCGGCGGGGCTTTTGCCGCACTGCGCTTTAAAGCGGCGCGAGAAATAGAACTGATCGCAATAGCCCAACTGCTCGCTGATCTCCCCGACGGAACGATTGGTAAGCAGCAGGTGGCGGCAGGCCTCCATAAACAGCATATCGTCGATATATCGCCCCGGCGTTTGCCCCAGCTCCCGCCGAAAGGCCTTGGTCAGCGTTCGCTCGGAAACGTAAAGCCGATCCGCAACTTCCCGCACCGTAAGCTGCGCAGAAAGGTGCCTGCGGATGATCTGCATTGCCGCCAAAACGGTGGGTGAATGATCGGAAAGTCCGCTCTCCCCCACCCGCTCAGCTTCGAAAAAGGCCAGCAGATCCTCAGTCAGTTGATTCTTCAGCAGCAACGCCGCCTGCAGACTATCAACCTGCATCAGATCCCTGAGCCGCCGCAGCCGTTCTGCATCCAGCGGCAGGCAGGCAGGATGATCCAGCTCCGCTGCCGCATCATAGCCATCCGTCTTCAAGAGCTGAAGATGGAAATAAAGCTTGCTTGCCGACCTCTCACAGGTGGCGGAAAAGGAAAGCCCCGCAGGTAAAAGATACAGCCCCCCTGCCCGCAGCTGCATAACGCCGCCCTGCCATTCCAGCCGCAGCGCACCATCGTAAATATAATATAATCTGGAATAGGGCGGCTGACGGTCGCTGACCTTCCAGCTCGAATCGAGCTGCGCCTCCCCACCATCCAGAAATCGCACCTCTAAGGAATTGAGCTGCTCCAAATTGACGGGACGAATCACCTTCATTTTCTGTTTTCTCCATAGTACGTTCCGAAAAACACATGGTTTTTTCCATATTTTACGGTTATAATGACCTTAAAATACATATTAGCATAATTCAAGGAGGAAATCAAGATGTCTTCTTACGTTACCCGCCCCACCCCCGGCGATACCGCATGGTTTACCCATGATCGGTTCGGAATGTTTATCCATTTCGGTCTATATGCCCTGCCCGCACGGCACGAATGGATCAAGACCCGCGAGGAGATCGCCGACGAGGATTATCAGCGGTATTTCGACCATTTCAATCCCGATCTTTTGGATGCCAAGGAATGGGCACGTCAAGCCAAGGCGGCAGGGATGAAATATGCTGTATTAACCACCAAGCACCACGAGGGCTTTTGCCTTTGGGACTCCAAATACACTGATTACAAGGTAACCAACACCCCCTACGGCAAGGATATCGTTCGGGAATACGTCGACGCCTTCCGTGCCGAAGGGTTGCGAGTCGGTTTTTACTATTCGCTGATCGACTGGCATCATCCCGATTTCACCGTTGATATTCTGCACCCCGACCGCAACCGTCCCGAGAAAATTGCCGACAACAAAAATCGTGACATGAAGCGCTACGCAAAATACATGCGGGATCAGGTGAGCGAGCTGCTGAGCAACTACGGCAAGATTGATATTCTTTGGTTCGATTTTTCCTATGACGACGAGCGCAATGCAAAAAAATTCACCCATCTGCCCGATCTGCGCGGCAAGGGAAAAAACGATTGGGAAGCAGAAGCTTTGATTGCCACCGCCCGTGCCCTACAGCCCGATATCATCATTAATAACCGCGCCGATATCGAGCAGGATCTCGTTACCCCCGAGCAGTTCAAGCCCAATAAATGGATGACCCATCGGGAAACAGGCGAGCGGGTTGTTTGGGAAGCCTGCCAAACCTTCAGCGGAAGCTGGGGCTACCATCGGGATGAGACAAGCTGGAAATCCCCCGAGGTGCTTTTGGATCTTTTGGTCAGCAGCATTGCCTACGGCGGCAATCTGCTGATGAACGTAGGCCCTACCGCAAGAGGTTGCTTTGATCCCCGCGCCGAAAAAGCTCTGAAGGTTTATGCCGATTGGATGAAGTACAACAGCCGCTCTATCTACGGCTGCACCATGGCAGAGCCCCAATTCATCGCCCCGAGCGGCTGCTACTACACACAAAGCGTCGACGGCAAGCGGCTTTATCTCCATCTTTTCCGCTATCCCTTTAAAAATCTGATTTTGGAGGATCTCGCCGATCGGATCGAATACGCACAATTCCTGCACGACGGAAGCGAGATCCAATACACTACCGTTGCACCCTACTATTTTGACCGCAACACTGCACCGAAGGCTGTAGATTTTGGCGAAAATGCCGCATTCCTGACCATCCCCGAGCATCGCCCCGATATTACAGTTCCCGTAATCGAGATTTTCTTAAAATAACACAAAATGCCATAGATCCGCAAAGGATCTATGGCATTTTATTATGCGCGTTGCGATACGACACCGCCGTTTCCCGGATCGGGCGTCGGAGTCGGTTCGGGATTCGGATTCGGCTCCGGATTCGGATCGGGGTTCGGAGTTACCTCACCGCCTACATCCACGCCGGGATTGGTGCCATCGGGGTTGGTGCCGTCGGGATTCGTGCCGTCGGGGTTGGTGCCATCGGGGTTGGTGCCGTCAGGATTCGTGCCGTCGGGATTCGTGCCGTCGGGGTTGGTGCCGTCGGGATTGGTCCCATCGGGCAGGGTCCCGTCGGGATTCGTCCCATCCGGATTGGTTCCATCGGGCAGGGTCCCATCCGGATTGGTTCCATCGGGCAGCGTGCCATCGGGCAACGTACCGTCGGGCAGGGTACCGTCGGGCAGGGTACCGTCGGGCAAGGTACCGTCCTCCGGAACAGGTTCCTCTGTGGGGGCGTTGGGATCATAGGTCTCACCCGTGAACCACGGCGTGCGATCCACACCGTTCGTTTCCATATATTCCTCGAAGGAGATATCCTCATATAGGAATGCCCGCAGCTGCGCCGAGGCGTATTCCAGATTATAATACATACAGGAGCCGCGCCCCTTCACGTACAGACCGTGCTGAATGATCGCCTCATCCGCAGGAATACGCGCCTGCTTAAATTGCAGACCCTTATTCACCAGCAAGGCCGCCAGATCCAGAATCTCATCCTCCTCCAGCGAGGTTTCCATACAGGGCAGCATCTTTTCGACCATGGCGGGATAATCGGTGAGCTTCATCTTCACCGCCTTTTTGAAAAGCTGATACATCACGTGGCGCTGGCGCTGGGTTCTGCCCATATCGCCGGTAACACCGTCGACGGTCTTCACCTTACGCACCCGTGCCCAGGCCACCGCCTGGATGCCGTTGAGCCGCTGCTCCCCCGCCTCCTCGATCAGGTCGTTGGGCGTGCCGCGCTTTTTATGCATTTCACGGATCTGCTTATTGGCATTTTTCACCTCGGCGGCGGTCAGCTCCGCATCAATGCCGCCGACCATATCAATCAGATCGGCCATGCCGACGAAATCGACGGTTGCATAATCGCGAATTGCCAAATTGAAGTTCTGATTGATGGTTTTTACCGCCAGCTGTGCGCCGCCCTGAGCGCCGCCTCTGGCGCTGCCGTAGCTATACGCCGCATTGATCTTTTGGTAGCCGAGCCCCTCCACCTTCACCAGCGAATCACGCATGATGGAAACCAGCTTGATATCGTTGTGCACCGAATCAACGGTGAGGATCATGATGGAATCGGAAAGACCCACGTAGTTTTCATTGCGGGCATCCACGCCAAACAATGCAATGGAGGTAATGCCTTCGGGCATCTCCACACCCTCGGCAATACCCAGATCCGACTCATCCAGCTTGGTTTTATTATAAACGATGATCGAATCCTTAATGCCCCAAACCGAAAGCACCGTTCCCGCAATGATCAAAAGAATCGGCAGCAGGAAGGGCAGGAAATGTTTTTTTAAAAAATTGCCAAACGTACTCATAAAACAATTAACCGCTTTCAGAAAAAAATAGGATTATTCACTTCTTTTTAGTATATTACTTTTTCTTCAAAAAATAAAGCCCTAAATTGTTAAAATTATCAAATTTTCATCGTAAGTCCGATCCGCTTCTTTTTCAGGTCGACGGAGATGACCTTCACCTTCACGATATCGCCCACCTTCAGCACCTCGCTCGGGTGGCGGATATAGCGGTCGCAGATCTGGGAGATATGCACCAAGCCGTCCTCATGGACACCGATATCCACGAAGGCGCCAAAGTCGATGACGTTGCGCACCGTGCCCTCCAGCAGCATTCCTTCTTTAAGATGCTCCAGCTCCAATACGTCGGATTTCAAAATGGGGCGGGGCAGCTCATCGCGGGGATCACGGCCGGGCTTTTGCAAAAAGGCAGCGATATCGATAAGGGTCGGCTGACCGACACCCAACTCCTCGGCCAGCTTTTTGCCGCTTTCGCCGTCGGCCAGCTTGCCCACGCCCTGCACCGCACCGCCGCGCAGATCCTCGGCAGAATAGCCGCATTTCTTCAAAAAGAGCCGTGCGGCGGGGTAGCTTTCGGGATGAACGGCAGTATTATCCAGCGGCTCATCGCCGCCCGAGACCCGCAGAAAGCCTGCACACTGCTCAAAGGCCTTGGGGCCCAGCTTGGGCACCTTCAAAAGCTCCTTACGGGAGCGGAAGGCGCCGACCTCCTCCCGATAGGCAACGATATTTTTGGCAATGCCCGCATTGATGCCCGCCACCTGCGTCAGCAGAGGCGCGCTGGCGGTGTTCAAATCAACGCCGACAGAGTTGACGCAATCCTCCACCACGCCGCCGAGGGCTTCGCCCAGGCGGGTCTTGGGCATATCATGCTGATACTGCCCCACACCGATGGAGCGGGGATCGATCTTGACCAGCTCGGCCAGCGGATCCTGCAAACGGCGGGCGATGGAGACCGCCGAACGCAGAGAAACGTCGAACTGCGGAAATTCCTCCGCCGCCAGCTTGGAGGCGGAATAGACCGAAGCGCCCGCCTCATTGGTGATGACGTAGTGCACCTTGGTATCCAGCTCGCGGATCAGCTCCACCACGAATTTTTCCGATTCACGGGAGGCGGTGCCGTTGCCGATACTGATGAGGGTGACCCCGAATTTCTTGATCAGCACCTTGAGCTTGGCCTTGGCCTCCTCGATCTTATTTTGAGGCGGGGTGGGATAGATGACGGTGGTGGCCAGCACCTTACCGGTCTCATCCACCACGGCGATCTTGCAGCCGGTACGGTAAGCAGGGTCCAGCCCCAGCGTGACCATGCCCTTGATGGGCGGTTGCATCAGCAGATGACGCAGATTCTCGGAAAAAACGCCGATGGCGGCCTCCGAGGCACGGTCGGTCAGCGCGGTACGCACCTCCCGCTCCAGCGAGGGCGCGATCAGGCGGGAATAGGCATCCTCCGCCGCCTCGCGCACGTGGGCGGCAGCGGCGGTTTCGTTCTTAACGTAGCCGCGGGTGCAGAGAAAAACTGCCTTTTCCGTATCCACAACGATCTTGACCTTCAGGATCTCCTCGGCCTCGCCGCGGTTGATGGCCAAAACCCGATGGCCCGGAATCTTTTTGACCAACTCCTGAAATTCATAATACATGGCGTAGACGCCCTTAACGTCCTTTTGCTCATCGGCGGCCTCGCAAGCGATCATCGCCTCGGCAAGATACAAGGCACGCATCTTACGGCGCAGCTCCGCATCGTCGGAGACGGTTTCGGCAATGATATCCCGCGCGCCCTGCAGGGCATCCTCGGCGGTAGGCACCTCGTCGGTAATATAATTCTGCGCCTCGGCGGCGGGATCAAAGCCCTCGGCCTGCTCCAAAATAGCCAGCGCCAGCGGCTCCAAGCCTCGCTCCTTTGCCTTGCTTGCACGAGTCTGCTTCTTTTGCTTATAGGGACGGTAGATATCCTCCACCTCTGCCAGCGTGACGGCGGCGGCAAGGGCGGCCTCCAGCTCCTCTGTCCATTTTTCCTGCGCCTGAATGGAGGCGGCAACCTCCTCCTTGCGCTTTTGCAGATTACGCAGATAGGTCAGCCGATCCGACAAATTTCGCAACACCTGATCATCCAATCCACCCGTTGCCTCCTTACGGTAGCGGGCGATAAACGGAATGGTGTTGCCCGCATCCATCAGCTCAACGGCGGCGGCCACCTGCGTTTCTTTGATATTTAATTCTTTCGCTAAAATTTGATTGATATCCATTTTTTCTTACTCCTTTTGCAACCGAAGGGTATTATACCAAAAAAGGGGATTCTTTGCAATAGAAGGGTTGATTTTTCTTTTTACTGTTGCTATAATTTTTTGTGTTTAGGAGATGATCTTATGTCAAACGACCGAATGGGTCATGAAAATATTTGGAAGCTGATCGGACGGATGACACTGCCCACCATCGCAGCGCAGCTCATCAATATGCTCTACAGCATCGTTGACCGTATCTACATCGGCCACATCCCCGAAGAAGGGCAGATCGCGCTGACCGGTGTTGGGCTGGCCACCCCGATCGTTGTGGTCATTGCGGCCTTCAGCCTCTTTGTCGGTAACGGCGGTGCACCGCTTGCCTCCATTGCATTAGGGCAAAAGGATCGCCCCCGCGCCGAGCAGATCCTCGGCAACGGCGTTTCCTTTTTGATCGGGCTTTCGGCTATTTTGCCCGTCCTTTGCATCCTCTTTGCCGAGCCGATCCTTTATGCTACCGGCGCCAGCGACGCCACCTTCGGCTATGCCCATTCCTATCTGATGCTCTATATCATCGGAACTCCGATGGTAATGATCAATATGGGATTGACCCCCTTTGTTCTGGCGCAGGGAAAAACCATGATCGCCACCCTCTCGATGGTGCTCGGCGCGTTCGTTAACATCGCGCTGGATCCCCTTTTTATCTATACCTTTGATTTAGGAGTGCAGGGTGCTGCGATCGCAACGGTGATCGCCCAAGCCGCAAGCGCTGCTCCGATTCTTTATTTTCTTCTTTTTAAAACCGAGCTTCGCATCCGTGCCGCCTGTCTGCGCCCCCATCTTAAGACCCTCGGCCGCATCGCCTCGCTGGGGATCGCGCCCTTTGTTATGGCGGCAACCGAGAGCGTGATCGGCTTCGTGCTCAACGGCAATCTGCAAGCCTACGGCAACGATCTTTACGTGGGTTGCCTGACGGTAATGCAAAGCGTCATGCAGCTTATTACCGTGCCGGTCTCCGGCTTTGTGCAGGGAGTTTCCCCCATCATCAGCTTCAACTACGGCGCAGGCAACAAGGAGCGGGTCAAAAAGACCTTTCGCATCATGTTGCTCCTGCTCTGCTCCTATATGGCGCTTTTGGTTTCCTTTATTATACTGTTCCCCGCCTTCTTTGCTGCGATCTTTACAAGCGATCCCGCGCTGATCCGCCTCACCGAGCAGGCCATGCCGATCTTTATGGCGGGGATGCTGATCTTCGGCCTTCAACGCTCCTGCCAAACTGCCTTTCTGGCGCTGGGGCAGGCCAAGTTCTCCCTCTTTTTTGCCCTGTGGCGAAAGATCATTCTTCTGGTGCCGCTGGCGATCATTCTCCCGCGCTTCTTCGGCGTTATGGGCATCTACTACGCAGAGCCGATCGCCGATTCCATCGCCGCCCTTACCTGCTGCACCGTTTTTCTGCTGAACTTTAATAAAATCTTAAATAAACCGCCCAAATAAGGAGGATATCCTATGAAATGTACCCAAGTATGGCAAGCAGGCCGCTACGACCCTGCCCAAAAGGAACAATACCCCCTCTTCCCCGCTGAGGTGCCGGGAAACATCCAATACGATTACAGCAAATTTATCGGTATCGACGATCTGCAATATAACGATAACGTCGACCGCCTCATTGAAACCGAGGACTGGTATTGGCAATATCAAACCACCCTGCAATTTGAGCCCAAAGACTCCGTTTGGCTGGTTTTCGAAGGCATCGACTATATTTTTGACGTTCTGTTGAACGGTGTAAAATTACACTCTCAGGAAGGGATGTATACCAAAGTCGAATTGGATCTGACCGAAAAAGCCAAGCCGGGCGACCTGCTGCAGGTGATCCTCCATCCTCACCCCGTTCGCCCGCTGACCGAGAAGGAGCCCTTCCGCTCAGCCGCCGACCGCAGCAGTAAGCCGCCCGTTACCTACGGATGGGATTGGAACCCCCGCCTGCTGATCTCGGGCATCTGGCAACCTGCCTATATTGAGACCCGCACCGCCGATCATATCCGTTCCTGCGAGCCGTTTTATACCTTAAACGAGGAGCGCACCGAGGCCGACCTGCGGTTTGAAACCGATTGCAGCGGTGAAGTGACCTACTCCCTTTGGGATCCGCAGGGCAAGCAGGTTTATCAAGGCACCGAGCCTAACTGCCACGTTGAGGACGTACAGCTTTGGTGGTGCAACGGTCAAGGAGAGCCCAACCTCTATCGCTGGGAGGCACGCTCCGCTTCCGACAGCAAGAAAGGCAGCATCGGCTTCCGCACCTTCCGTCTGATCCAGAATCCCGGTACCCAAAAGGAGCCCATCGGGTTCCCCAAATCCCGCTACGCTGCCCGCATCACCCCCGAGCTGAACGGGCGGGTGGTATTTGCCAAGGGCAGCAATTGGGTCAACCCCGAGCTGTTCTTCGGCAGAGTGACCCGTGAACGATTGGAGGAGCTGATCGTTTTAGGCAAGGATGCCAATATGAACCTCTTCCGTATTTGGGGCGGCTCGGGCATCTGCAAAAAGGATTTCTACGAGCTTTGCGATGAGCACGGCATCATGGTCTGGCAGGAATTTATGCTTGCCTGCAATGAGTATGAGGGCCGCGGTCATTATCTCGATATTTTGGAGCAGGAGGCCCGCTCCATTATCACCAATCTGCGGCAGCATCCTTCCATTGTATTATGGTGCGGCGGCAACGAGCTGTTCAACGGCTGGTCGCAAATGGACGAGCAATCCCACTCCCTGCGCTTGCTCAATGCGCTCTGCTATGAGCTGGATCGGGATCGTCCCTTCCTCTTTACCTCTCCCATGGCGGGGATGGGACACGGCGGCTACACCTTCATCGATTCGCTGACCGGAAAGGATTGCCTTGCTCTCTTTCAAAATGCCCATTGCACCGCCTATACCGAGTTCGGCGTATCCTCGCTGGCTTCGGTGGAGCTGCTGAAAAAGATCATTCCCGAGGAGGAGCTGTTCCCCATCGAGCCGACCGATGCCTGGACCCTGCACCATGCCTTCAATGAGCTGCGGCGGGATCAATGGTACTGCCGCAGCACCATTGAGCAGTATTTCGGCGAGCAGGCATCCTTGGAGGAAACGGTAGAAAAATCCAACCTGCTCCAATGCGTTGGCTATCAGGGCATCTTTGAGGAGGCCCGCAAGCAGGCACCCTACTGCTCCATGGCGGTCAACTGGTGCTACTGCGAGCCCTGGATCTGCGCCGCCAACAATTCTCTGCTCTCCTACCCTGCCGTTCCAAAGCCCGCTTACTACGCAGTGCAACAGGCGCTCCGCCCCACCCTGGCCAGCGCCCGCATTCCCAAATTCGATTGGAAACCGGGCGAGGTCTTCTCTGCTCAGCTTTGGCTGCTCAACGATGCGCCCAAGGCCGTCAGCACCCGCATCACCGCCACCCTTTGGCTGGAAGGCGAGCAGCTTGCCACTGTCACTTGGGAGACGGGAGAAACCGACAAAAATCTCATCGGCCCCTCCATCAATGCAGTTTTGCCTGCAGCGACCGACCTTTCGGAGATGAAGCTGATCCTCACTGCCGACGACCCCGCCCTCAACAGCGAATATACCCTCTGCTTCAAAAACAAGTATAAAAAGCAACTTGCACGACAAATGAATGCATAAAAAAATTGCACGTGAGGGCTAAGCCCTCACGTGCTTTTTCGATTAATAATATACTTCGTTTTTTCTGTTTTTGATAGCCTCAAGCTTTTCGGGGATGTCTTCCGGCGTCAGGCTGATCGGGCTGATTTTGTCACCGTTGGTATAATAACCACTTCCGTCCGGCTGCAGATAGCCCACCTCCCGCGTCGGGAAATAACCGGTATCCACCTCTGCCTCCGTTTGGTTATAGGTCAGCATCAAGATGCAATCCCCTTCGGTGGAAAGTTCTTTTCTTCGTTCCTGCGTTTCCGACGTTAATTTTCCATCCTCTCCCACGAGCATCGATGCGGGATAGCCAGCTCCATATATCGTTTTCACACAAATCGTTTCTCCTGCAACGTAGCCTTTATAAACCTCGTCGATCTCTACTGTATAGGAGGTAATCAACGCATTTAAAATCACGCCGTCGCTTGAAACACGATCGTTATTCGGATTATTCATCGCTTCACCATCCTTGCTGATCACCCGCCCGCGAATAATCAGATCAGATCCCTCTATCAGCATTTCCGCCGTCAAGATAGGCTTATAGCCCGTTACGAATATATCACCGAAATCGTTTTCATCCATTTCTTCGTTGCAGGCGGTCATGGAAAGAAGCACCATTGAAAGAATCAATGCCAAAATAAAAAATCTTTTTTTCATTATGCACACCTCCTGATTTACGGATATAACTGATACAAAGCGGCAATATCCTGATTTGCCAAAGAACGTTGATCTATTTGTTGAGGAGAACCACGACCATACATCGTCCATCCTATTGCGTATGATTCATATTTATCAGACAGTCCAAGTATATGCCCCACTTCATGTGTCATTATATTCTGAACATCATATGTTCCGGAAGCCACGTTTGTCGACCAAGAGAACGCCGAATTGATCAAAACATCTGCATTAATAATTCTTCCACTTGAATCACGCCTGCCTACAACAGTCATAAGATTTCCCCAAGCGCTACCGGCGAAAGGAATTACTACATTTTCGGAATCATTCGGATCGTACTCCAAATTCGAGGTTCCTTGATTGTACGGATAAGTATTTACTTTTTCTTGGCTCATCACATCAATCCAAGTACGCGTACTATAATAAATAGCGTCTTTAAATGCTGTACTATAACCGGTATAAATCTTCAACGAAATCGTATGTCCCGATGGGATCGGTCGACCAAGTGCTGTATGAAAATTTCGAACCAAAGACCAACGAACTGTACCATCACTCATATTAGCACTGACCGATATTCGGTAGCTCCCATTTCTATGCATTTCCGACGCTGTTAAAGTCATTGACCGAGTACTTGATGAAACAATCACTTTATCACGAATAAGTTTATTTGATTCCTCTCCAAAACTTGTCAACTCCCGAACACTAATACAGTATGACAAAACCGTCCCTGTTGAAGGTGCATTCCATCTAAAAGTGAGTGCAGTTTCGGGATATACTTCTTGATATTGAGTAGGATATGTTATTACCGGAACAGTTGAATTGGCTGACGAAGAGAAGGGAATTATCACCAAACTCATTATAACCGCCAAAACAATTAAAATCTTCTTTTTGCAGTTTTTATACATATTTATCCTCCTTTACACAATTCAAAAAAATAATGAATGTGTCGAATATACCATGGGACTCACCTCCTTTCTATATTTTTCATCTTTATTATATCAAAAAACAGAAGAAATTCTATTGACAAAGTTAACAAATCTCGTCTTTATTTTGCTCATTTTTCCAAATATTGTTTAAATCATATTGTGCAAATTGACGAACTATTTGATATATTTAATATAATACTATACTTCTTACCTTCCTCAATTTCAAAAGAAAAACCGCCTAAGGGCGGCGTACCATATTGAGAAAACCGGTTTAGCCTTGATCTTTTTCCCTGCAACACCGTTTTCAACCTTGAAATACGACAGTATTCCTGCGGTTTCAAGCCGATGTTGCAAGCAAAAATCTGCGGCGGCTAAACTGCGAAGCACTTAAAAATAAGTCATTTTTGATGACAAACAAAGCAAAATGCCACCGTAACGCTGACGCGTACGGTGGCATTTTAATGCAGTATGGCGCAAAAAGGGCGATTTTTAAGCGGTTTTTCAATATGGTACGCCGTCCTATGGCGGGCTTTTAATGCAGGTTGGCGCAAAAAGGGCTATTTTTAAGCGATTTATCAATATGGTACACCGCCCAAGGGCGGTTTTATGCATGATATAATTTTTTGGTTTGATATCTCGGCTCGCAGGTGAGGTTGATCCCCAGCTTACGGAAGGTCTGCTCGTCCACGCGGGAGAGGAGAACGGAGGAATGAACCTCCAGCCCCTTCAGCTTTTCAAGCTGCTTCATGGCCAGCTTGGCGGTTTCATCGGTGGCGGCGCAGATGGAAAGAGCGATCAGCACCTCATCGGTATGGAGGCGGGGGTTATGATTACCCAACACACCGGTCTTCATCCGCTGGATCGGCTCGATGATAGTGGGCGAAAGCAGCTTGATCTCATCGGGGATCCCGCCCAGCACCTTCAACACGTTGAGCAGCATGGAGGAAGATGCACCCAGTAAGGAGGAGGTTTTGCCGGTAACGATGCGGCCGTCCTCCAGCTGAATGGCGGTGGCGGGGCCGCCGCTCTGCTCGGCACGTTCGTTCGCCGCGGCAACCACCGGTCGATCGGCAACCGAGATATGCATCTGATTCATCAGCAGCTCCAGTTTTGCCACTTCGGTTTGCTCGCTCAGACCCTGGCGCACCGAGGCAAGGCTGGCATAATAGCGGCGGATGATCTCCTGATTGGCGGCGGCACGCACCACTTCATCATCGCAGATGGCGCAGCCGGCCATATTCACGCCCATATCGGTAGGGCTCTTATAGGGCGATTGACCCATGATCCGCTCCATCATCGCATTGAGGACGGGGAAGATCTCGATATCGCGGTTATAGTTGATGGCGGTCTCGCCGTAGGCCTCCAGATGGAAGGGGTCGATCATATTGACGTCGTCGAGATCGGCGGTGGCCGCCTCATAGGCCACGTTAACGGGATGCTTCAAGGGAATATTCCAGATGGGGAAGGTTTCAAACTTCGCATAGCCCGCCTGCACGCCCCGCTTATGCTCATGGTAGAGCTGGGAAAGGCAGGTAGCCATCTTGCCGCTGCTGGGCCCGGGGCCGGTAACGACAATGAGCTTACGCTCGGTTTCAATGTAATCGTTTTTGCCAAAGCCCTCATCGCTGACTATGAGAGGGATATTGGAGGGATAATCCTGAATGGGATAATGGCGATAGACCTTGATGCCTAAATTAATCAGCCGCTTTTCAAAGGCCTCGGCCAAGGGCTGGCCGGTATAGCGGGTGATCACCACGCTGCCGACGTAGAGACCGATGCCGCGAAAGGCGTCGATCAGCCGCAGGGTGTCCAGATCATAAGTAATACCCAGATCGCCGCGGCGCTTATTCTTTTCGATGGCATCGGCGCTGATGGCGATGATGACTTCCGCATCGTCCTTCAAATTCAAAAGCATCTTTACTTTGGAATCGGGCTGGAAGCCGGGAAGAACACGGGAGGCGTGAAAATCATCAAATAATTTTCCACCGAACTCCATATACAGCTTACCGCCGAACATGGCGATACGATCACGAATATTCTGCGATTGCAAGCGGATATATTCATTATTATCAAAACCAATTTTTGCCATTGTTCTTCCCTCCTTTAAACAAGAATATATTATACTCAATTTAAAGGCGTCTTGCAAGGGGCTTTTTTAAAAAAACTCAAAATCCCTCGTTATTTTAAAAAAACATTTACCAAACGGCGACCTCTTCACCGCTCTCTTTATAAAAAATATGCAGAAACCAATCCTTGGAAACGATCTCAAGCCTATTATCGAATTTTTCAAATTCCCTGAAAATTTCGGGTGAATATCCGTTGACCATGGTGATCGGAACCTTATCATCCTTCTTCGCGCCAAAGCCGATCATCACCAGCCAGACCTTGAACTCAATATCGAACAGCCGCTTGTTGCTTTGATTGATAACGTCATAACCGACGTCGCCGTGAATCTCCTCAAAAAAGCGCCATCCACAGTCATATTCGGATCCCCGCCGCTTTCCAGCAGCTTCCGCATAACAATCGGCGCAACGTCGCCGTTATCAACGAATCGCAGCGCAGATATAACGCTATCACCGTTTTGCACCAGATTGGGATACAGGCCGTGCCGAATAAACAGGTCAAACAGCTCGGGCCAGTTGGTAGAAACCAGCTCATCGGGCGATGGAATTTGCTGCTCGGTATAATCGAAGCCATGGATTTCAAGATGGTTTTCCGCGAGAAGACAGATCGCTGCATACGTAATATCCGCGGGGGTTACCTTATGATCGATGATAAAGGCCTCGATCTCCTTCAAATCGATCTTCGGCCGATTGCAAAGCCGAAACAATGCAACAGATTCCTTGCTCATATTCCGCATCTCCTCATTTTGATTCAAAACAGAGCAAAAGATCCCGTTCAGCTCTCCCCAATCGCAGGCAGGGGAGGAAGGCATCGCGGCGATCGCCTGCTCCACCCTCGGAATGGTGCGTTCAATATAGTCGTTAAGGATATTGTTCCGCTTGCCCTCGCCCAGCTCCGGCAGTTGCTTTTTGAGCGCCAGCAGCTTGGCAAGCTCGGGCTTGATCTCCTCCTCCGCATATCGCTCCGCCAGCTCGGAGAAGAGCATGGGCGGCGGGTTGCCCTCTGCCAGAATCCAATTGCAAGCGAACAACGGCCGCAGTACGTAAAAATATTTTTTCAGTTTGACGGTTTCGCCCGTCAGAAACTCGCGGTAATGGTGCTTGGCGGTGCTCAAATAATGATATAAGCCGGATTTGGCAACGAAAGATCGGTTGATTACCGCCGCAATCTGCGCCCACTCCTCGGTTGTTTGATACACGATCGGAGAAGTGCTCCATTCAAACAAGGTCGAGTTGGAGCGGTGCAGCAGGGTCAGCGCCTTGGAAAGATCCCAGCCGCTAATGTCCAGCGTCTCATCTAACTGCCACTCAATGACGTCGCGGGTTTGATTCAGGCTCAAGTAAAAGTCCCTGGGGCGGACATAGATAAAGCGAACGTCATAGTCGCTGTCCGCTGAGGGAAAGCCCCAAGCACGGCTGCCCGATTCCACGCAATGCAAGATTTTAACGTTTTCTTTTTGCTCTATCTCGGCCAGCTTTTCAATAATAATTTGTTTCATATTTTTCATGATCGCATCATAGCTTCTCATCTGCCGTTCCTCCCTACTCCGCCGCCTTGAAATTATAGATGGGCTTGATATGCACGAGGATCTCGGCAGTCGGCTCGATATGGGCAACGATCTCATCCATATTCTTATAGGCCATCGGTGCCTCATCCAGCGTAGAGGGATTGATACAGGTGGTATAGATGCCCGCCATCTGCGCCTGATACTCCTCCATCGTCAGCCGCTCGAAGGCGGCGGAGCGGGACATCAGCCGTCCGGCCCCGTGGGGCGCGGAGCAGTTCCACTCCTCGTTTCCCTTCCCGATACAGATCAAGCTGCCATCCCGCATATTGATGGGAATCAGCAGCTTTTCGCCCGCCTTGGCGGAAACCGAGCCCTTGCGCAGGATCATCGCCTCAACGTCGATATAATTATGGATGGTCTGGAAGGACTCCCCTGCAACCAGACCGGTCTTTTGCAGCAGAATCTCCGCCATCTTCTCGCGATTACGCTTGGCAAACCGCTGGCAGATATGGATATCATGCAGATAATCCTCCATAAACGAGCCATACAGATAGCACAGCTCGCGGGGCATGGTGGGCTCCTTCGCCTCCCACTCCTTTGCCAGCCGCTTGAGGGTTGATTGGATCTCGGCCTTGCGCCCCTGCTCCTTATAGGTGCGGATGATCTCCTCGCGCTTTAAGAAATACTCCTCCTTGCCAAGATTCAGGTCGATGGCGAGCCGCTGATAAAGCTCCGCTACCTGCGTGCCGAGATTACGGCTGCCGGAATGGATGATCAGGTACCGATCGCCGTACTCGTCCTCGTCGATTTCAATAAAATGATTGCCGCCGCCCAGCGTACCGAGGCTGCGCTCCAACCGCCGCGTATCCTTCAAGCTGCGATAACAGCGCAGAACGCTCAAATCGAATCGCTCCTGACGCCCCTCCCAGACCTTTCTGCCGCAGGGAATGGAATGCGCCGCGGCATCGAATTGCTCAAAATCGATCTCTGCCTTTCCAAGGCAGACGGTATACATCCCGCAGCCGATATCAACGCCCACCATATTGGGCACCACCTTATCAACGATGGTCATGGTGGTGCCGATGGTGCAGCCCTTGCCCGCATGAACGTCGGGCATGATCCGAAGCTTGGAGTTGGCAAACGCCGCTTCGTCGCAAACCGCCTTGATCTGCTCGCAGGCAGTTTGCTCTAATTGGTCGGTATAACATATGGCGGTATTAAACCGCCCCGTGATCTCTATCATAAATTATGTTCCTTTCTTAAATAAAAAGGGCAAGGTGATCCCTTGCCCCAATGCAGCTATGCCGCAATTTTTTCATACCGCTCGCTGCCGAGCACCTCCAGCATGATCTGATACGGCGTTGCAGCGGAGACGTTGCCCGCCGCAACCATCGAGAATAATCTCGGTGTGCAGCCGGATACCAGCACAACACCCTGCTCATTCTTGCCGACAGGCTGATGGCGTCCCCGGCTTGCAACGTTCCAGAACACCACCTCCGGCAGATGATAACCCGCCGCCTCGAACAGCCCTTTGGCATATTCAAAGTTGGTTCGGGATGCATCCTCGGCGCACGCATCAAACTCCATATCCGAAACGATATAAAGCTTTTTCGGAAGCACCTCCTGCGGCAGACGGTGCTTCTTGGCGACGTTCAAAATCAGCTCGAACACCTTTTGGATATTGGTGTTGGCCACTTCGTTATAGTTGTGGCAATACCGCACCTTATCCAGAATGTCCTCGCCCTTGATCTCAACAAGCTGCGGATTTTCCGAGAAGGTGATGAAATGGTTTTTAAAGGCGCCGCGGTTTCTTTCGGCAAAGTAGATGCCGAGCGACAGCGCCACCGCTGCAGGCATGGGCTCACCCCAGCCGTACATGGAGCCGGAGCCATCGATTACAACCAGAGCATTTTCATCGCCGCCGAAATCCTTTTGCGCGCTCCAGGTGGTATGGATGGATTTTCTTTCCTCCTCGCTTACCTGCCTTTTGAAAAAGGGGGCAATGATTTCATAAGGCATCAGCGTATCGGTATTCAGCTTGGCTTCGCCTGCGGAAACCCTGCTCAAAAACTGCTGATACCGCTCCGTATCGTTACGGATAAACGCATCGCGGTACTTGAACATGGCTTTGGAGGGCTGCTTTTCGTAATCGAAGGTATAATCCTTCTTACGAAGATGATTCTCAATAATCCGAATGTGTGCGCGCAGGCGAACCAGGGTTTTGCGATAGGTGGCATCGTCCATATCGAGAGAGCGGGCGATGCGCTTCCCCATCCGAACGGCAGCCCGATTGGAGGTATTGACGGAAGGCAGCCACTTAGCCAGCAAGGATACCTCTTCATTGCGGCTCAGGGCGGCAACGTCCTTATGAAGCTGCTCGCGAATCAAGGCCAGCATATCCCGCTCAACGGGGGTGCCGAACAACACCAAAAGATCGTCGAAACGGCCGTATTCCGCTATGTAGGAAAGGTTTTTGCATACGGTCTTCGGCTCGTTTTGCGCCAGCCATCTCAGGATCACGCGAAAGACCTTGCGTTCGCCCAGCCCGCCGCGGATATCGCGGGCGTAAAACAGAAGCTTCATGGCAAGATCCTTATCTTCCGTAAAAGCACGCATAAAACGAGAGATGATCTCCTCTTCGCTTTCGCGACGAATGGCACCGACGGTTGCAAACAGATCCAAGCAATCCGACAAAGTCGATTTGAGGGTTGCCGCACCGTTTTCGGTTAACGTTTTGTTTGATTCTTGTTTCAGATACTGTAGCATGAAGCTCACTCCTTTTCAGACAAATAGTAAAATATTCAAGGCACCATGACACAAAGAGCAGATACGCTCATTGATAAATAAAATCATGTGAGATTTGCTGTTCGTGCCTTTTGGTTTGATCCGGATGGGAGTCGAACCCACCGTCACGGGGGTTTTGAGCCCCCACTCGTGCCGCTGAGCTACGGATCGGATCAACAAGATGCTTTGTCGGGATGCACCCGAACATAGTTTTATTTTATGAGGGGTTTCGCCTCGGTGCAGAAGGATTGCTGCAAGCATCTTAACAAGACACCTTTTTTCGCATACGGGGAATCGAACCCCGCGCAACTCCTGCCCCGAAAGCAGGCGCCTTCCTTAGGCTAAATGCTGTAACAACGATTGCTGCAGGTGTCTTTTGAATTGTTCGCAGATACGGTGACTTGTTTCTGTTTTTTCCGAGCAGTGTGGGGGGATTCCCACACTGCTTCGGGCAAGGTGCCTTTCTTAAGATAAGCCTCAGATCAGATCCTTAGCTATTCAACACTCCCATTTGCTGTAGACACCTTTTCAAGATGCGCCTCGGTCAGAACTTACCTGACAATATATCGGTTAAGTTGCTGCTTGCATCTTTTGGGTCAAGGCGCTTTCCGGAGCTTTACCTCCGAGCTATAACCAACATAGCATCGGCATTCTTAGTACGGAGCTTTGCTGTTTGCGCCTTTTTAAGCTCAGCTCAACCAAGGGGAAGGAAACCATTTCCGACCGATATGCCAAGGCCAAGCCCGAACAACACGTCCTTCCAAAACATAAAAGAGAACGGGCTTACGACCCGGTCTTTATGGAATGTATCCGTGTTGTCTTCAAGGCGCATTGATAAGCTCTCCATGATTAAACGTCATGTGCTTTCACTTTGCTGTTTGCGCCTTTTGTGTCTACATTGTACTGCCAAAATCTTCCTTTATCACGGAAAAAAAGCTGCGAACTCAGAGTTCACAGCTTTTTTGTTTTTTCAGACGGTCAATAATTAAATCCCGAAAGCTTTGCGGCTCCAGCACCTCGACCATCGGCCCAAAGCTCAGGATACGGATAACCAGCTCGGTTTCATCATCCCGATCATATCGAATACGGACAAGATAGCGGTTTTCATCCACCCGCTCTGCCCGCTTTTCGAAGTGGGCAAAATGGAGCAGGCATCGCTCCGTTGCGTTCCGCTCATCGACGATGCGCAAGACGACCGTATCCTTGGAGGGCTGCGGTGCCCGATAGGCTCGATGCCGCGCGGCAACCACCCGCTCGCAGGATACCATCCGCCCCAGATTCACCGTTCCGCCATAGCGGTTGCCCGCACCGATCAGGCGAAATTTGTCGTCCTTCTCGGAGTATTCCAGCCGATCGGGCAGGAGGGTCATGGATACGATATTTCCCTTTCGGTTGACCATTTCGAGCTTGACCGCCGCCCGCTCCTTCAGCGCCTGAAGAATCGTTTGAAAGCGCTCGATATAGCCCGCATCCTCATAGGGGTCGCCATCGCCGTATTGATCGTAGATCAAATAATCCTCGGGCGTAAACAACGGCTCGACCGCCTCGAGCCCATCGAAATTCACCCCAAACAGCTTGATGCGCGGATCCAGCGAGATGGCTTTAAGCCATTGCTTTTGCACGGTTGTCAGCGGCAGGGTGGGGGCATAGCGGATCGGCGTTGTAAGATCCGCCTTGATCAACTGCCACCTTTCGCTTTTGAGCGACGGCAGCACCGTTAGCATACTTTCTCCGAAGGCGTGCTCGCAGACGATTTGATTCAGCGCTTGCTCATCGGCATTGCCCTGCACCGCGGCGGTGATGATCTTTGCTACAGTGTTATAGTAGGCGGAATAGATTTCATTAAAAATCATACGTCCACCTCCTCAATGCCGTACATCCGATACATCTCCTCGATATCGCGCTTGAATTGCCGCTCCAGCGCACGGTCGGAAAAATGCAATTCGGTAATGCGGCAGATAAAGGTACGGATCCAAGGGATCATCTCACCGATATCATAGACCTCTGCGGTAAAGCGATAGGTATGGTCATCAAGCCTTGTAACCTTACCGCCCCGCTTTTCCCGCTCCAAGCGGCGGATGATATAGTCCTCATGGTCGGCGACCCGCACGGTAAAATCCACCCGCTCGGTGCGCTCCTGCCCGTAGCGGTTCTTACGGACGGTAACACCCCACATTTTCGCCTGCGCCCGATCCAGCTCCGCCCGCAGCTCATCAAAGCGCGGGGTGGGCTCCTCCGGCTTAACGTCGGAAAGGTAATCGATCCGATAGGATTGCATCGCATTAAAACTCGGGCAATAGGCCAGCAGATGCTGCCTACCGTTTTGCACGCTGATAAACACCCGCAGCGGCACGATCCGAAGCCTGCGCGGCTCATTCGTACGGCGACTCATATTGGTAACGGTGACCGCACGCTTCTCCCGCATTGCCTGAAACAGCATCGCCAGCACGTTGCTGTCCATTGCGGAGGTGATATAATGATGCTTGAAGCTGAAAACGTCGGCCTTTTCCTCCTGCTTATCCAAAAGGTAGGAGCCGATCACCCCGCAGGGAGCGATCTCCGAATAAAAATTCAGCACGTCGGTCAGGTCGGGGAGCACCGCATCCTCCGCGCGGCGATAGGTCATTTTTCGCCCCGCCTTTTCGCCAATGATCAGCCCCAGCCCGATATATTCCTTCAGCTTTTTGCGCACCGTGGATTCATCGAACATCATCGGGCACTCAAATTCCGAAAGATAATCATCCAGCTTTTCCAAAATCTCCGACAAGGAAAGAACGGTATCGGGAGAATGCAAAAGATCAAACAGGATAAAATGCAACGTGATATCGCCGTCGGTAAAGCTCTTGGCCTTCAGCGCTTTATAAAACGGATTATGGCGCGAAACACGGCTATCGATGGAAATGAACACGTTTTTGCCCTCCGACGTTCGAACGAAGCCCATATGATCGCCCAGCCAGCTTTCCATTCTGCGGCGCTCATCATCATAGGATCGGGCGCTCTTCTTATCGTATTCCTCTCGGCTTTTGAAGCCGTATACGTAAAATTCCCGCATATAGCTGCGGATCTTTTCAAAGTTTTTGATCAGCTCTTGATAGGACGACACCGTGTTCACCTCCTTTTCTTTTATTATACAACGATTCCGAAAAATTGCAAGCAGCCGCCAATTTCTCCATCGAAAAGCATACTTTCCGTCAATTTCCTCGCCAAGATTTGAAAAATTCTACTTTCCGTAGGGTTTCGAGCGAGAATTTTCAAAAATCGCGTGGAAATTCGTAGGTTTACAATTAAAAGCCGAATTATTATAATAAAGGTATAAGAAAGGAGCGATCGGATATGGATGCAAAAACCATCGGAACGATGATCGCGCAGCTGCGCAAAAAGAACGGCTTAACCCAAGCCGCGCTGGCGCAGAAGCTGAACATCAGCGATAAGACCGTAAGCAAATGGGAATCGGGCTACGGCTATCCCGAGATCACCCAATTCCCCGTTTTGGCGGCGCTTTTCGGTGTTTCCATCGACTATTTAATGACAGGCGAGCATAAGGGCATCGCCCTTTGCGGCAACATCTTAACCGACCTGGTCAAGACCATCAACGAATATCCCCATCTCGGCATGTTGGCCGATATCAGCCACGTCAAACGGGCGGTGGGCGGATGCGTGCCGAATACCGGCATTGATCTTGCGAAAATTGACGAAACGCTGCCCATCAGCGCCATTGGCCGCATCGGCAACGACGAACACGGCCAATACGTTTTAAGCCAGCTCAACCACTACGGCATCAACACCCGCAGGGTCACGGTCAGCCAAACCCAGCCCACCAGCTTTTCGGACGTTATGAGCCTGCCCTCGGGCGAGCGCACCTTCTTCCACGCACGGGGCGCCAACGTGGAGCTGACCCCCGCCGACATCGACGTTTCCACCCTCGATTGCCACCTGCTCCATTTCGGCTATCTGCTCTTAATGGACGGCTTTGACGCGCCGGATGCCGAATACGGCACCGCCCTTGCCCGCTTCCTCCACGACGTGCAGGAGCAGGGCATCAAAACCTCCATCGACATGGTAAGCAGCTCCGACGGCAACTTCCCTGCCATCGTTCGCCCCTCGCTGAAATATTGCAACTACGTCATCGTCAACGAGGTTGAGTGCTGCGCCATCTGGGGGCTGGAGCCCCGCACCGCCGACAATCGCCCCCACCTCGAAAACATCAAAAAGGCGATGGAGCTGACCGCCGCCGACGGTGTTCAGGATAAGGTGATCGTTCATTGCAAGGAGCTGGGGCTCTGCTACGACGTAGCCACCGCCACCTTCACCGTTGTACCCTCGCTGGTGATTCCGAAATCCGCCATCAAGGGTAGCGTTGGCGCGGGCGATGCCTTCTGCGCAGGCTGCCTCTACGGGCTCTACAACGATTATCCCGACAGCGACCTTTTGGAGTTTGCCTCGGCGGCTGCCGCCTGCAATCTCTTTGAGGAAAACTCCATCGACGGAATGCGCAGTAGAAATGAAATTTTGCAGCTTATGCAGAAATACGGGAGGGAAACCTTATGATTTCAAAAGCAGATTATGAACGCTTACGGGATGCAGCCTGCGCCTATTATGAAAAGGCAGGCATTGTGATCACCGACGAGGAAAAGGCACGCATCGAGGTGACCGACCTCGGTTTGGGCCGCCCCGACGAGGTTGGCCTGCAGCTTTTAACCTACATCAACACCGAGCGGGTTTGCGCCAAGGAGATGGTGCTGATCCCCGGGCAGACCTGCCCCGAGCATAAACACGTGCCATCCTATGGGCAAGCGGGCAAGGAAGAAACCTTCCGTTGCCGCTACGGTACGGTTTATCTCTACGTAAGCGGCGAGGGCAAGGAGGAGGATATCGTTGCCAAAAAGCCCTTCTCCCCCGTCACCGTTTTCCATGAGATCATTTTAAAGCCGGGCGAGCAATACACCATCATGCCCGAAACCCTGCATTGGTTCCAGAGCGGCCCCGAGGGTGCGGTCATTTCGGAATTTTCCACCCGCAGCACCGACGAGACCGATTGGTTCACCGATAAAAACATTATTCGATAAGGAGATATAAAACCATGCTTGTTAATTTAAACGACGTTCTGAAAAAGGCGCAGGCCGAGCATTATGCCGTAGGCCTCTTCAACACCACCGACACCGATATGCTGGAGGCGGCCATCGCCGCCGCTGAGGAGCTGCGCTCCCCCATCATCATCGGCACCGCCGAGGTTCTGCTGCCCAGCGGCGACCTCAAGCTGATTGCCCCCTCCATCATCGCCGCCGCCAAGCGGGCCACCGTTCCCGTTGTTGTTCACTACGACCACGGTCTGACCTTCGACCGTTGCATGGAAGCCCTCAAGCTGGGCTTTTCCAGCATCATGTTCGACGGCTCTGCCGGTGATACCGAGCAGAACATGGCCGACACCCGCGAGATCGTGAAGATCGCCCATTCCTTCGGCGCTTCCGTTGAGGGCGAGATCGGACACGTGGGCGAAGCCGCCGCAGGCGACAACGCCGTTTCCGATCGCTACACCACCGTTGCCGAGGCCGAGGAATTCCTCGCCAAGACCGGCGTAGACGCACTGGCCATCGCCATCGGCACCGCCCACGGCGCCTATAAAGAGAAGCCCTGCCTCGACCTCGAGCGGCTCAAAGAGATCCGCTCTGCAGTCGACGTTCCCCTGGTGCTCCACGGTGGCTCCGGCCTCTCCGACGATGACTTCCGCAACTCCATCCGCGACGGCATCGCCAAGGTCAACATCTTCACCGACCTCTGCGAGACCGGCAACAAGGCGATGGCCGAGGGCCTGGAAGAAGGGCTTGCCTACCTCGCCATCCGCGATAAAAAGGTGGCCGCCATCAAAGCATGCGTTATGAACAAGATGCGCCTTTTCGGCTCTGTCGGCAAGGCATAAAAATGACCCCTCGTTGCAAGCAACGAGGGGTCATTTTTAAATTCATTTTACAAAGTTGGCTTTCAGATAATCGGCGCTCATCTTGACGCTGTCGAAGGGATCGCCGGGGCAGGTATCCTGCTCAACGACGTAGTACTTGACACCGGCCTTCTCGGCGGTCTCCAAAATGGCTTCCCAATCCAGGTTACCGTTGCCGATCTCGGCAAAGAACTGATATCCGCGCTTCTCATCGAAATGGGGCAGGCGCTTCATATCCTTCAGATGGAGGATATCGATTCTGCCGGCCAGCTTCTCGATCCAACGGCGCACGTCGCCGCCGCCATGCTGCACCCAGAAGGTATCCAGAACGAAAGAAACGTTATCCTTAACGAAGCCTTAAGCCATCATCTCCAGAGCGGTCTTGCCGTTATCCAGCTTGATCAGCTCATGGCTGTGGTTATGATAGGTAAACTTCATACCATGCTCGGCGCACTTGGCGGCAACCGCATTAACACGGTCGATGAACTCGGCCCAGCCCTTGGAATCGGTCTCATCGGGCTTCACATGGTAGCCACCGATGCCCATCAGCTTGGTGCCCATTGCCTTATGGTTGGCCAGCGCCTGCTCAAAATCATTTTCCATCATAGCAAAATCATCGTGGGTACCGACGATTTCCAAGCCTGCCTCAGCAGCCATTTTGCCGAACTCCTCATAGGAAACGGCGGGGGTGCCGGCGGTTTGGAAGCTGCTGTAGCCCATCTCCTTGATCTTCTTAAAGGTCATGGCGATGTTCTCGGCAGTATCCATCGTATTGCGTACGGTATAGATCTGCAAACCGAATTCTTTCATGGTAAAAAACTCCTTTTAATTTTTTTAACATCATATCATATTTTTAATTAAAATTCAATATCCGCTTTGTTTTTTTATCAATTCGTTGTATAATAGAGAAAACATCGGGAGGGATTGAAATGAAAATTGCTGTGATCACCGGTGCCAGCAGCGGCATCGGGCGTGAATTTACTCTGCAGGCGACCGCCAACGAGGCTTTCGACGAGGTATGGGTGATCGCCCGCCGCGCCGACCGCCTGGAGGCGCTGAAAAATGAACTCAACGTTCCTGTTCGGGTATTACCGATGGATCTGACCGATCCGCAATGCCTGCAGAACTACGAGGCTCTGCTCCAAACCGAGCAGCCGCAGGTTTCCCTGCTGATCAACGCAGGCGGCTTTGGCAAATTCGGGCGCTACGACGAAATTCCGCTGCAGGACTGCATGAATATGATCGAGCTGAACTGCAAGGCGCTGGTTGCCATGACCCAGATCACCCTGCCCTACGTTGAAGAGGGCGGGCGGATCATTCAAGTGGATTCCCTTTCGGCCTTTCAGCCGGTTCCCTATCTGAACGTCTACGCCGCCACCAAGGCGTTTGTTTTGAGCTATTCCCGCGGGCTTCGTGCCGAGCTGAAGGCACGCAACATCCGCGTTCTGGCCTTTTGCCCCGGCTGGGTAAAGACCGAATTTTTCGATCACGCCGAGCAGACCAGCAAATCTGCCGTTGTCTACTTTAATCAGATCTTTACCCCCCAAGAGGTGGTAAAGGCTGCGCTGAAGGCGCTCAAAAAGGGCAAGGCCGTTTGCGTACCCGGCTGGCGCATCAAGCTGCAGGTGCTGGGGGTTAAGCTGCTGCCGACGTCATGGGTCATCAAGATCTGGCTCAAGCAGCAGAAGAAGGGAATATAAAAATTGCCTGAACCGCAAAGGGCAAGAATTATATAAAAAACGGGGCTGTATTTTTTTACAGCCCCGTTGCGTTATTTTTCTTCAATTTTAAAGATCTTACGGATCTCTTCGTCGATCACCTCGGGCGGCTGCTCCAGCTTTTCGGGGTGCTTCATATAATCCTGGAAGCGGCGGAAGGCGATAGCAAAATAGCTGCCGTCGGCAATACGCTCATCCATCACAAAGCCGATGGGCATACACTTTTGGAAGATGATCTCGCCGCCCTTACGCTTGGGCACCTCGCGGCTATTACCCATTGCGGCAGCGATGGAGGTGGTGCCAAACTCGTAGACGTGGTGGTAAATAGAATCGGTACGGATACTGGCCAGATCGGTGAGCAGCAAGGAAATATGGAAGGGGCTCATATCGATCAACTTTTTGGGCAGCAGGCCATGCTTATCCATCCAGCGGAACAGCGCAACGGCGCCCCGCACCAAGCCCGGCACGGAGAGCAGAATTTTAATCATCTTTTCGGTGCCGTTCTTCGGATCCTCCCGGCGGTTGGCTTCGATATACTCGGTCAACTTTTTCTGCACCTCAAAGATCGTATCGGTGGGCAGCAGATAGATTTTCGACATGGTGCCGCCATCGGTCATGGAGCCCTTCAACACCACCATCCCCACCGAGATCTCCTTGCGGGCATACAGCTTACTGTTTACCACAAAATGATTGAGCTTCGGAAATTCAGCCAGCACACGCACGTAGGCCGCCATAACGACTGCCAGACGGGAGAGCAAAACCCCTTCATCCCGCTTACGGTGCACGTATTCCACCATCGGATCCTGCGGAATATCCAGCGTGATCATATTCATCGAATCAACCCGCTTATTCATAATATAAGCGGCGACCTGATACATAGGCTTTTCGTTGCGATAACGAATTCCGTCTCTTCTCATATAATTTCCCCTAAAATTCCTATTTTTCTACATTATACACCATAATCGTTGATTTTTCAAGTTTTTTTGCTATTGCTTTCTTTTTCAATCTTTGATAAAATGTTTTTATATTTTCATTGCGAGGTAGTTATGAAGTATAATCTATGCGCCATCGTTGCCGCCTTCATCTGGGGTACCGCCTTTGTTGCCCAGAGCGTTGGCGCCGATCTTTTACCCACCTTTGCCTTTAATACGGTGCGTTCGCTGATCGCAACCGTTGCATTATTGATTCTTTTGGCGGTTCTCTCCAAGATCAGGAAGCAGTCCTTTCTGCCACCGAAACAAAACCGTAAGCCGCTACTGATCGGCGGTCTCCTTTGCGGAACGGCGCTGGCGATCGCCTCCGGCCTGCAGCAGCACGCGCTGGCTACCGCCCCGCCGGGCAAGGCAGGCTTTCTGACCGCCCTTTATTTGGTATTGGTACCCATCGCGGGGCTGCTGCTCTTCCGCCGCAAGGTCTCCCTTTCGGTTTGGCTGGCGGTGGGGCTGGCCACCGTTGGTCTCTATCTCCTTTGCATGACCGACAGCAGCTTTACCATCGAGCTGAGTGACCTGCTTTTGATCCTCTGCGCCATCAGCTTTACCGTTCATATTCTGTTGATCGATTATTTCACCAAGCGGGTAGACGCCGTTCGGCTTTCCTGCCTGCAATTCTTTATGGTGGCCGTTATTTCCGCCCTACTCATTCCAATCCTCGACGAGCCGCCCGATTGGAGCCTGCTGCCCCAATGCGCTGTGCCGCTGCTCTACACCGGTGTGCTCTCCAGCGGCGTTGCCTTTACCCTGCAGATCGTGGCGCAAAAGGGCTCTAATCCCACGGTCATCACCGTTTTGATGAGCTTGGAATCCCTCTTTGCCGTTTTGGCCGACGCAGCCTTGGGCGGCAGTCTGACTCCCCGCGAATACGTTGGCTGCGCCGTCATGCTGGCGGCGGTCATCCTCGCCCAGCTCCCACCCCTTGACAAGCTGCGCAAAAAGGTGTAGAATTACACCGAGGTGAGAAATATGACGCGAGACTCCTTTATTGCCCTCTGCGACCGCAAAGAAAAGCTGGTACGCAACGAGCTGAAGCTCAGCCAGGAGAAAATGAGCGCCCTTTTGGGGCTCTCCAAAAAGACCTTGGTGGAGATCGAAAAATGGCGTTCGTCCCTCGGGTGGCAGGGCGCCGTTACCCTCTGCACGTTATTCCAGAATACCCATGAGATCACCATCACCTTCGGATCGGATATTCCCTCTCTGCTGCGCGCCCTTTCGGAGGAGGCGGCCTACCTGCCGCCGGTGGAAACACCCCATGCCCGCTGGGTGGAGATCCTGAAGCTTTCCGAGCATACCATTGAGCAAAACACCGCCAGCCAGCTTTACCGCCTGCGCAAGGGCGAGGAAACGCTGACCTCCGCCTTTGAGCTCTCGGAGCTGAGAAAACGGTGCGGAATTTAAGAAAAAGCCTTGCAAAATCCCCATTTTATGCTAAAATAATCTTATTACAAATACAAAGAGGAATCAAAACATGCTGGACATTAAGTTTATTCGGGAAAACCCCGAAGCCGTTAAAGAAAACATCCGTAAAAAGTTTAAGGATGCCAAGCTCCCCTTGGTGGACGAAGCGATCGCCCTCTACGAGGAAAAGCTGGCCTCCAATAAGCGCGCCGATGATCTGCGCGCCAACCGCAACCGCCTCAGCAAGCAGATCGGTATGCTGATGGGTCAGGGCAAGCGCGAGGAAGCCGAAGAGGTCAAGGCGCAGGTCAGTGCCCAGGCCGCAGAGCTGGCTGAGCTGCAGGTCAAGGAAGGCGAGCTGCAGGCCAAGCTCAATGAAGTCATGATGAAGATCCCCCAGATGGTGGACGATTCCGTGCCCGTTGGTAAAAACGACGAGGAGAACGTGGAGGTCGAGCAGTTCGGCGCCCAGACCAACCCCGATTTCGAGATCCCCTACCACACCGATATTATGGCAAAATTCGCCGGCATCGATAAGGAGGCTGCAGGCCGTGTGGCAGGCGAAGGCTTCTACTACCTGATGGGCGATATTGCCCGTCTGCACAGCGCTGTTCTGGCCTATGCCCGCGATTTCATGATCGATAAGGGCTTCACCTATTGCATCCCGCCCTTTATGATCCGCAGCAACGTCGTGACCGGCGTTATGAGCTTTGAAGAGATGGACGCCATGATGTATAAGATCGAGGGCGAGGA
>JAFQKO010000040.1 GCA_017396865.1 Clostridia bacterium
CGCCGTAGCGCCGAAAAGCCGGATTAGGTGTCCGAGTGAGCTCGGGTTATTGTGTATGCAATAGCCGGAGCCTTTTTCTTTTTTAGGAGGTACTTATGAAACACACAAAGGTTACCCTTGTTCCCTTGACCGCCGATGATCGGGAGCAGTTTATCCTCGATAATCAATGGTCGTTTAAGTATGGTGCGCTGGAAGAATTCGGTGAACGGGACGGTCATATTGATGGCGACGGCGAGATCATTTCTCGGGGGACCATCGAGTGTTGCATCGACGATCCTAAAAATGAGACCTACCGCATTATGCTGGACGGAAGAAAGGTCGGCGGTGTGATCCTCAAAATCAATAATGAGACCCACCACAACGAACTGGAAATCCTGTTCGTTTCTCCCGAAGAGCATACCAAAGGAATCGGCTACGGTGCATGGCAGGCAGTGGAAGCCCTCCACCCTGAAACGGTCGTGTGGGAAACCTGCACCCCGTATTTTGAAAAACGAAATATCCATTTCTACGTCAACAAATGTGGTTTCCAAATCGACGAGTTTTGGTGCGAGCATTTTGCACCCACTCACCAGCCCTGCGACGAAGACCACGACCCGAACGAAGGCCCCGATGAAATGTTCCATTTTGTAAAGAGAATGAAATAAGCATCCATTGAAATATGGTTGTTTCTATGATATAATAGATTAACAAACTTCACCGAGGTGTCCTATGGCTTCAAGCAAAGTATATTTGGATTTTATATTGGAACAATTGTCTGGGTTGGATGGTATCACCTATCGCCCGATGATGGGTGAATACATTCTCTATTACCGCGAGAAAATCGTCGGCGGTATCTACGATGATCGCCTGCTGGTAAAGCCGGTCAAATCAGCAGTTGCTTTGATGCCCAAAGCAACCTATGAATTGCCTTATGAGGGGGCAAAGGAGATGCTGTTGGTGGAGAACGTAGACGGTCGCGAATTCTTAAAAAAGCTCTTTATCGCCATGTATGAGGAACTCCCCGCACCCAAGAAAAAGAACTAATCTGACGCTCCACCCGCGGTTTATTTCCCCACTAAACCAACGGTAGGTGTGATTTTTGCTCTCAAGGCGCTATACTGTAAACGAAAGGAGAGTCCGTATGGATCAAATCAAAATCGGAAAATTTATTGCCGCTTGCAGAAAAGAGCAAAAGCTCACCCAACTGCAGCTGGCCGACAAGCTGGGAATCACCGACAAAGCGGTATCCAAATGGGAACGGGGCATCGCCATGCCCGATACGTCCATTATGCTGGAGCTGTGTGAGATCCTGCAAATCAACGTAAATGAATTATTAAGTGGGGAGAAAATCACTATGGAAAACAAACATCAAAAAAATGAAGAATTAATGCTCGATCTGGCGAAGGAGATCGCCCATAAAAACAAAATCATTTGGACAGCCATGTGGGTCATTCTGGCGGTGAGCATCGTAGGCTTGCTTGGAGGCTGCGCTGCGGTATATTTCTTTGTACCGGAAGGAATCTGGCAGGCGGTCTCCGTCATTGGACTTTGCATCCTCTTTTTCGTACCTTGTTTCTATGCATTAAAGCTGGAGGTCAGCGTGGGTGCCTATAAATGCAAAAACTGCGGGCATGAAATCGTGCCCACCTATACGCAGGCGTTGAATGCCATGCACGCAGGAACCACCCGTTACCTGAAATGTCCCGAATGCGGCAAACGCACGTGGTGCAAAAAAGTATTGAAAAAATAATATCGCCGAGCAGAGTGAAAACTCTTTTCTTGCATTTTTTGCATGAATATGATAAACTCTTAATTGAACAGAGTATCATGCGTGACGGTCACTATACGACCCGATCCGACTTGATGCTTTTGTTTAAATTGACCGTCGTTTTTTCTTAGGAGCCTATCTGTTTGATGGGCTGCGAAGAGGCAGACGGTCAATTTTTTTGTTTGCACTCTTTTTTAGGCTTATTTTATGCTTTATACCCTTTGTTTTCTTCCCTTGATTGCAGTTACCTTTTCACTCAAGGAAGAAACCCATCAATGTCTCCGAGTAATCGAAGACATTGATGGGTTCGATAAAAAATTAAACCGGTGAAATCAGCGCTTCTTTGGCGTTGTTCCCAAAACGTAATCGGCCGATACGTTGTAAAATTTACAAAGCGTGATCAAATGGCGGATCGGCAGCTCGTTGGCGCCGCGTTCATAGCGGGCATACATGGTTTGAGAGGTGCCCAGCACGTCGGCAATTTGTCGCTGCGTCAGATCATTGTCCTCTCGCAGCCCGCGCAGTACGTTAATATAACGTTCCATGTAATCACCCCTTTGGTTAAAGTATACCAAGTAAAAAAGTTTACTATTGACTTTAGTAAATATTTGTACTAAAATAAAGGCAGATGCATCATATTTTGCGAAAATATCGGAGGGGAACCTATGGAAGAAAAATTATTGGTTAAAAGTGAGTCGTACAGCGTAAAGTGGTTACGCAATCTGTTGATTATTTTGGGGATTGTTGTTTTTTTGATCATGATGATCTCGTTCGTGGGTGATTATGCAGCTGCATATGATCGGCATGAGCATTCTGATTATTGTTATCCACGGGTTGAATCGTACTACAATGGATATTTTGTAGGCTACGATTATGATTATTCTGCGGGCCCGGTCTGCCAATACAGCGGCTATTATAACGGGCTGTCATACGGCATAAGCAGGTATTTCGAGAACGAGTTTTTCATTTCGTTGATTCCCGTCGGCGTTTCTATTGCACTAGCCTTGTTTATTTATTGGTGGCTTCACAGCTATCAGTTGGTTGTTACCGATAAACGGGTATTCGGTAAGGTTGCGTTTGGTAAACGGGTAGATCTGCCGGTCGATTCGGTTTCCGCCACCTCCTCCGTGCGATTGTTTCGGGGGATTGCCGTTTCAACTGCATCGGGCAGAATTCGCTTTTTGTTGGTTAAGAATGCGGATAGAATTTATACGGTAATCAATCAATTGATCATTTTGCGTCAGCAGGAGCGTCAAGAGGCCGCGAAGCCCTCGGTTGTGGTTCAAACGGACGAGGCGGATATGCTGAAAAAGTATAAGGAGCTGCTCGACGGCGGCGCAATCACCCAAGAAGAGTTTGATGCCAAGAAAAAGCAGATATTGGGTTTATAATGAACGAATGAGCGAGAGAAATCTCGCTCATTTTTTTGTTGTTATTCTTAATTGGATATGATATACTGAAAGCAGAACGAAGGGAGGCTTTCCTATGAAAAAATGGAGCAAGATTTTATCTGTTTTTTTGGCCTTGATGCTGGCGATCAATCTCCTGCCGGTGCACGGTGCGGAGGGGATCGTTTATGCGGCGCCGCTGGAGCGGCCGCGGCTGATGGCATCTCCGGAGCCGGTCGTTTTGCCGACCGAGCTGCGTGAAACGCTGAGCAGTCAATTTGCTGCCTGCAAGCAGGTGGTGGACATAGAAAAATATAATCTGACGTTTAACGAAGCGGTAGGCGAGGCGCTATCGAATCTGATTTATTATGAGATGGCCGAATCCTTCCACGTGGTTGATATCTCTATCGGATATTATACCTCTACGCGGCTGATCGCCAACCTGACGGTGGAATACGGCTGCACCGCCTCGGAATATAAAACCTATCTTGCGCAATGCAAGGCGGTAAGCGAGGAGCTGCTGGCGGGGATCAAGGGCAATGCGGCGCTGACCGACGTGGAAAAAGCCCTCCTGGTGCACGATCGGCTGATCCTGCATTGTGAATACGACCATTGGTATAACGTAACCGATACCAAGCTGCTGGAGGCCTTTTCAATGTACGGCGCCTTGGTGGAGAAGAGAGCCGTTTGCCAGGGCTATACTGCCGCCTATGATTATCTGATGGAGCAGCTGGGGATCAAGAGCCGCTTCTGCATCTCCGATAGCCTGGAGCATTGCTGGAATATCATTACGGTCGGGAATAAGGAATACCACGTTGACGTCACCTGGGACGATCCGACCATCTGCGAGTGGAATTTTAAGGGTGAGGTTCTGCACGATCATTTTCTCAATTCGACTGCGCGGTGTGCCGCGCTGCATGAAACCGCGGATTTTGAACAGATCCCCAACAATACGGAGTACGATGATGCCTTTTGGGTCAATTCCTATACGGCGTTTATTCTGCTGAACGGTGAAATCTATTACGTTGATAACGTAGCGCAGCAGCTGCGCACGTGGGATCAGCAGGTGTTGGCAAGCGTTGCCGACGAATGGGATAGCTTCGATATCAATCTGGTGCGATTGGGCACCTTTAACGGTTACCTCTATCTGAACTCCGCCGAGACGATCTACGAGGTGGATCCGATGTGCTTTGAGGCAGAAGAAATCCTTGCGCCCGAATTGGTGGGCGGGCAGCAGATCTACGGCTTTGCCGTAGAGAATGGGGTCATGGTTTATGATCTCAGCGCCGATCTTCATACCGAGCTTCCGAGTGTAGTGCGGCGTACCGCACCCATCCTGCCTTACGTCGATCTGGGTGCGGGTGCATGGTATCTGGCGGGGGTGCACTATGCTTACCGTCAAGGCCTGATGAACGGGATGACCGCCACTACCTTTGCGCCCGAAACAACCATGAGCCGCGCCATGCTGGTGACGGTGCTGTATCGGCTGAGCGATGCACCGCAGGTTAGCGGAGAGAGCCCCTTCAACGACGTGAAGGATAACCAATGGTTCGCCGATGCGGTAAAATGGGCGGCGCAAAACGGCATTGTCAACGGAATTACCCCCACAACCTTTGAGCCGAATGCGCCCGTGAACCGTGCGCAGCTGGTAACGATCCTTTATCGTTATGCGCAGATGCGGGGCTACGATACCACCGCCGAGGATGATCTGAGCGGTTTTGCCGACCGCACCGCCGCGCCCGCTTGGGCAAAGGATGCGATGGAATGGGCGGTAGCCGAGGGGATCGTCAACGGCATGGCGGAGGGCAATAAAACCTATCTGCGGTACTATAATTCCACAACCCGCGCCCAGGTGGCAACGGTATTGATGCGATATTTGAGAGGATAAGAAAATGGAGCAGAGTTTAAAACCCTTTGGTGCCGTTCCCAATGAGCGGCAGCTTATGCATTTGGAGATGGAGAAGAAGGCCTTTATTCATTTCGGTATGAATACCTTTACCTCTAAGGAATGGGGCGACGGTTTGGAGGATCCTGCCTCCTTTGCCCCCACCGAATTGGATTGTCGTCAGTGGGTGCGTTCTTTGAAGGAAGCGGGCTTTGGGCTGATCATTCTGACCGCCAAGCACCACGACGGTTTTTGCCTTTGGCCCTCGGCGGTGACAGAGCATTCGGTGAAAAACAGCAGCTACCGCGGCGACGTGGTGAAGGAATTTACCGACGCCTGCCGCGAATATGACGTAAAAGCGGGGCTTTACCTTTCCCCGTGGGATCGTAATGCGCCCTATTGGGGGCAGGATGCCTATAATGATTATTATGCCGCCCAGCTGGAGGAGCTGCTGACCAACTACGGCCCGCTCTATGAGATCTGGTGGGACGGTGCAGGCAGTACCGAAACCCGCTACGATTGGAAGCGCTGGGTAGATCTGATCCGTAAATATCAGCCGATGGCGGGTATTTTCGGTTCGCTGGGCGCTTCGGAATACGTGGATTTCCGCTGGGTCGGCAATGAGCAGGGCAGAGCAGGGGAGACTCACTATGCCTCCATCGACCTGATCGAGCTGCAGCAGGAGAATACCGACGGGCTTTATACCGGCCGCATCGGAGCAGAGCATTATATCGTCTCCGAGACCGACGTTTCGATCCGTCCGGGCTGGTTTTATCAGCCAGAGCAGGATGGGCAGGTCAAGAGCGTAGCACGGCTGAATCGGCTTTGGCTGGAATCGGTGGGGCGCAATTCGCTGTTGCTGTTGAATTTCCCGCCCGATCGGCGGGGCTTGATCGGGGATAAGGAGATCCAAAATGCCATCGAATCCCATCGCTGTATCGAAAAAATGCGGGCAACCGATTATGCCGCCGATGCGGAAATCACCCTTGACTCGGCGGTTTTGCATGAGGGGCTGATCGTGGGTCAAACCACGCAGATGACGGTGGAGCTGCGCTTACCCGAGCGGCGTAAGGCCAATGTTTTGATGCTGGGCGAGCCGATCGAGCTGGGTGAGCGGATCGTGAAGTTTTCCGTTGAGGCTGTGACCGAAAACGGAGCGGTTTCGTTGGCAGAGGGCACCTCGGTGGGATATAACCGCGCCGTACTGCTGCCGGAGGGCGATTATGATCATCTGCGGGTGCAGATCGAGGGCGTTGTGCCGCCGATTTTGAAAAAATGGTCGCTCCATTATCTGGAGGCGGTGGCCGATGAACCGGTTGCCGATACCACCGGTATGAACCTGATGGATCTCAACGGCGCCAAGCTGGAGTATTCCGACGAAGATCGCACCATGGTAGGTGCATTCGGCGGCATCTATCCTTTTAACTTTATTTGCTTTACTTTGCAGGAGGCGGGCAGCTTCGAGGTGTTCCGCTTTGACGGTACCCGCTATCGCCCGCTCCATGCGGGCGAGACCGCCGCAAACGGCGGGGTGCGGCTGAAATTGGAGCAAGAGGAGGAAGGCAGCTACCAGATCATGGTGAAAGCCAACCGCAAGATCAAAAAATCCGCAGGCCTGCGTGTGTGTTTAAAGATAGGAGATAAAAAGTAATGTTAGAAGCATTGAAGCAAGAAGTTTGCGCGGCGAATTTGTTGCTGCCGCAATTGAAATTAGTGACTTTTACGTGGGGGAACGTATCGGGCATCGACCGCGCGAGCGGCATCGTTGCCATCAAGCCCTCGGGCGTACCCTATGAGGAGCTGACTCCCGATAAGATCGTTTTAGTGGATCTGGACGGAAATGTGGTGGAGGGCGATCTCAACCCCTCCTCCGATCTGAAAACCCATCTGGTATTGTATCGGGAGTTTTCCGATCTGGGCGGCGTGGTGCATACCCACTCCACCTTTGCAACTTCCTTTGCGCAGGCAAAGCAGTCCATTCCCGCCTACGGTACCACCCATGCGGATGCCTTTTACGGCAGCGTACCCTGCACCCGCCCGCTGACCGCCGAGGAGATCAACGGTGATTATGAATGGAATACCGGTGAAGTGATCGTGGAGGCTGTTAAGGGCTGCTACGATAGTATTCCTGCTGTTTTGGTGGCTTGCCATGGCCCCTTTGCCTGGGGCAAGACCCCTGCCAAGGCGGTGGAGAATATCGCCGTTTTGGAGGAGACTGCCAAGATGGCGTTGTATACCAAGCAGATCAATCCCAATGCCACCGCGGTGGATGATTATCTTTTGGATAAGCATTATCTTCGCAAGCATGGGGCTAATGCCTACTACGGTCAAAAGTAAAAAAAGACGCTCAAAAAAGGCGCAGAACACAAAAAGCCAAAGCTTTCTTATCGGAAGCTTTGGCTTTTTGCTTTCCGTCGATCTCACCGCTCGGCGTATCATATACGCCTTCGGGTGCGCTCAACGAAATCTGCGCTCTTTTTTGAGCGTCTTTGGATCAGTAAAGGATTTCGACGGATTTTTGGACGGTGGTCGGGGCAAATTCGATGCCGTTTTCTATCTGCTTGAAGGGAATCTCCTTGCCGTCGATCCAAACCGTCTTGGCGGGGTACTTTATGCGCAGTTTGCACAAGGAAAGGGAACCATAGTGTAATTTTACACCGAGTTTTTTGGAGGTTTTGAACAACATACCCCAGCCCGTACCGACGCTGAAAAGGGCTTGGAAATCGCCCTCCGTCTTGGGATCAAAGCCGATGGTTTGATGGGGGAGATCGCAGGTGAAACCGCTGTAGAGCGGGAGCAGAGCAAAAGCAGCCATGCTGCGGGCATAGTTGCTGCCGCACTCCATTTCGTTCCAGGGATTGCGGTTATGGCCCTGATAGCGATCCCGCACGCCCTTTACCACCTTGAGGGCCTCCTCAAGCATTCCCTCGCTCACCAGCAGGCCTGCAAACATATACTCAAAGCCGTGCATCGTTTCGGAAGCGTAGGTGATGGGGATCTTGGGCTGATAGCGCCCTTCGGGATAATCGCACATAACGGCGCCGGCCTCATCGTTGACGGCATAATTGCGCCAGAGATTCGGCCAATCGCGCATGGAAGGCTTGAAGTTATACTTGAACATATTTTGCAGAGCGGTCTTGCGCAGTTTCGGCTCGAATAGGTCACCGAGACCGCAAAGGTTTGCGTGCCATTGTCCTGTCAGCTGGTCGATGCTGCTGCCCTCGCCGATCTGGTATTTGAGCTCGTTGGTTTCTTCGTTCCAGTAGCCCCCTGTCTTTTCGAACCCATCTAAAACCGAGCGATCATTCAGGTCGATCCGATGATAGAAATATTCGCCGTTGAAAAGCTCTTTGTTGGTGAATTCGCGGGCTTTTTCGTAAAGTTCAAGGTATTCGGAGGCATCCTCGCCAAGAAATTCCGCCATCTCGGCGGCGGCCTTCAAAGCAGCCATGTAGAAGCCCTGCAACCATGCAGAGGGGCCGTAGAGCTCCATATCGAGGGTGTGGTGCTGGCGGCCTTCCAGAACGCCGTCCTTGTCCCGATCCCATGCGTGGGCATTGGCGGGGCTCCATGCGTAAGCCAAGACTTTTTTGACGGTTGGCCAATGGCGCTTGAGCCATTCATTATCGCCCGAGAGCTTCCATTCCCGATAGGTCTTGATGATGCAGCCCATCTGCCCATCCACGCAGGAAAACCAAAAAGCCTGCGGCTCGGTCAACGGCAACACCACGCGGAAGGCGGTCCCGCCGTTTTCGTCGGTGGCACGGTCAAATTCCAGATCCCGAATGGAGCGCTCCAGCTCGGGGAAGAGGTAGCAAAGGGCATAGGCGTAGTTCCAAACGTGCTGGCAGGTGCCGTGGCAGGAGCCGAAATGCTCGGAGTTACCCTCAAAGCCCCAAAAGCTGCCGTCCTGCAGGCGGTACACCGTGGGGGATTTTAAAACCGAAAGGGTGGAGGAAACGGCATCCAGCACCGCCTCATCCAGAGTAGAGGAAAAGAGAGCCTCTTTGAATTCCAAGGTTTGTTGGTAAAGGGTATCCCAATGCTCCAACGCATACCGACCGCTTTCAGCAGAATTTTCAAAGCGGGTAGCATAGTAGTTTTTCCAAGGGGCGCCGTATTGTTCCCCATGAAGTGTCCAGTAGTTATAATTATTGGGAACGTTCCACGAAACCACGAAACGGAAGGCTTTGGTTTCACCGGGAGCGATGGAATCGCCCTGCAGGATCGTGCAGTGATCGCCGCGGTGATCTTTGAATTCTGCCGCTTCCTCATAGAGGCGGTCGGGCATTTCGCCGCTGCTGAGCTGATTCCAATAGGTGGTCAGCCCATCCTGCCAGTGGCCGCGATACCAATAGGTTTGCACCGCCTTGGGGTCGGCGGCGGTGAGGGAAATATCACCGTAATCCAAATCCTCTGCAGTTTTTCCCGCGTGGTACAGCGTTACGGTGTTTCCGTTGCGCTTGTTTTGGGTCATGGCAAAGGGATTGCAGAGGGTGAAGGCGGTTTCGAAAGAAACTACGTCCTTGCCGGTGTTGGTGTAGGCGATCTCAAAGAATGCGGCGGGAATGCTTGAGTTTTCCGCATCCAGCGGGATGAAGGGATTAAAGGCGGTCAGGGTGACCTTGCCGGGAAAGCCCTCCTCCTCAAAGGTCAATTTGGCGATGGGGAAGGTTCCCTCAAAAACGCAATCGCGAAAATGGGGCAGACCGTTCATCGTTTTTTGATGGGGGCCGTAGCCGTAGCCGCCGTGCACCTCGCGGGTTCGCTCGCCTTTAAACTGCCCCATCAGATCTTTTTGCTCGTCCGATTGCAGAATGCGGATCTGATCGCCCACCTTCACGGCGATGTGGCTGTAGCCGTTGTCGCTGCCTTTATTGGGGCGGTTGAAGATCTCCCAGTCGATCAGCCGACCGTTGCCCGCCAGCCCGATGCAGCCGGTTCCGATGC
>JAFQKO010000041.1 GCA_017396865.1 Clostridia bacterium
ACCATGCCCAAGATGATCAAGGTCAACCTGACCGGTAAGCTCCGTGATTTTGTTACCGCCAAGGACGTCAGCCTGGAGATTTTGAGAATTCTCTCGGTCAAGGGCGGTGTCGGCTATATCATCGAATGGGGCGGCGAGGGTATCAAGACGTTGTCCGTTCCCGAGCGTGCCACCATCACCAATATGGGCACCGAGCTGGGTGCCACCACCTCCATCTTCCCCTCCGACGAGGTCACCAAGGCCTTTTTGGAGGCCGAAGGCAGAGGCGAGGTCTGGAAGGAGCTTAAGAGCGATGACGATGCCGAATACGACCGCATCATCGATATTGATCTTTCTGCCCTCGAGCCGTTGATTGCCTGCCCCCACAGCCCCGATAACGTGGTGAAGGTCTCTTCCCTCAAGGGCACCAAGGTGGATCAGGTCTGCATCGGCTCCTGCACCAACTCTTCTCTCTACGATATGCTGAAGGTTGCCGCTATTTTGAAGGGCAAGACCATCAGCCCCGACGTCAGCCTTTCCATCTCTCCCGGCTCCAAGCAGGTATTGGCCATGCTCGCCGATTGCGGTGCGCTCTCCGATATCCTTGCCAGCGGCGCCCGTGTGCTGGAATGCGCCTGTGGCCCTTGCATCGGTATGGGCTTCTCGCCCAATTCCGCCGGTATCTCTCTGCGTACCTTCAACCGTAACTTTGAGGGCAGAAGCGGTACCGCCGACGGTCAGGTCTACCTCGTTTCTCCCGAAACGGCGGTTGCCGCCGCCATCACCGGTGAGATCACCGATCCCACTCTGCTGGGTACCATGCCCAAGGTAGAGATGCCCGCCGCCTTTAAGATCGACGACAGCGCCATTATCAAGCCCGCCGATCCCGAGGAGGCCAAGGATCTGGAGATCCTGCGCGGTCCCAACATCAAGAAGTTCCCCGAAGCCAAGCCCCAGCAGGATACCCTTTCTGCCGAGCTGGTTCTGAAGGTGGGCGACAACATTACCACCGACCATATCATGCCCGCAGGCGCTAAGATCCTGCCCTATCGCTCCAATATTCCTTATCTTTCTCAGTTCTGCTTCGGCGTCTGCGATAAGACCTTCCCCGAGCGTGCCAAGGCGGCAGGGGAGAGCATCATCGTCGGCGGTATGAACTACGGCCAGGGCTCCTCCCGTGAGCACGCTGCGCTGGTGCCCCTCTATCTGGGCGTGCGTGCCGTTATCACCAAGAGCTTTGCCCGCATCCACATTGCCAACCTCATCAATGCAGGCATCATGCCCCTGACCTTCGAAAATCCCGAGGATTATGAGAAGATCAATCAGGGCGATAAGCTGACTCTGCATCATATCTATGAGGGCATGGAGAGCGGCAAGATGGTGCTGGAGGATGAAACCAACGGTGTGAAGGTGCCGGTCGTTTGCAGCTTTACCGACCGTCAGATCGCAATTTTGAAGGCAGGCAGCCTGCTTGCTTATACCAAGGAAGGAGTATAATCATGGCTAAAATTCAAATGAAAACCCCGCTCGTCGAGATGGACGGCGATGAAATGACACGGATCATCTGGAAGATGATCAAGGATATTCTGATCTGCCCCTACGTGGATCTGAAATCCGAGTACTATGATCTGGGCTTGGAATACAGAAACGAGACCAACGATCAGGTTACCTACGATTCCGCCATGGCCACCAAGAAGTACGGCGTTGCCGTCAAGTGCGCCACCATCACCCCCAATGCGGCTCGTATGACCGAGTATAACCTCAAGGAGATGTGGAAATCCCCCAACGGCACCATCCGTGCCATTCTGGACGGTACCGTATTCCGTACCCCCATCATCGTGAAGGGCATTACCCCCTATATCCCCACCTGGACCAAGCCCATCACCATCGCCCGTCATGCCTACGGCGACGTGTATAAGAATACCGAAATGCAGGTGCCCGCCAACTCCAAGTGTGAGCTGGTTTGCACCGATAAGGACGGCAACGAGACCCGCAGCCTGATCCATGAGTTCGGTGAGTCTGCCGGTATTATTCAGGGTATGCACAACGTGGATGCGTCCATCGGCAGCTTTGCCAGAAGCTGCTTCAACTTTGCGCTGGATACCCATCAGGATATCTGGTTTGCCAGCAAGGATACCATCTCCAAGAAATACGACCATCGCTTCAAGGATATCTTCCAGGAGATCTACGATGCCGAGTATAAGGAGAAGTTTGAGGCGGCAGGGATCGAGTATTTCTATACCCTCATCGACGATGCGGTTGCCCGCGTGATCCGCTCCGAGGGCGGCTATATCTGGGCCTGCAAGAACTACGACGGCGACGTGATGAGCGACATGGTCGCTACCGCCTACGGTTCGCTGGCGATGATGACCTCCGTTCTGGTCTCTCCCGACGGCGTTTATGAATACGAGGCTGCCCATGGCACCGTTCAGCGCCATTATTATAAGCACCTCAAGGGCGAGCCGACCTCCACCAACAGCGTGGCGACCCTCTTTGCCTGGACGGGTGCGCTGCGTAAGCGCGGTGAGCTGGACGAGCTGCCTGAGCTGATCAAATTCGCAGATTGCCTTGAAAAGGCAACCATTCAGACCATCGAGGAGGGCGTGATGACCGGCGATCTGGCGTTGCTTTCCAAGCTGCCCAATAAGCGCAAGGTCAATACCGAGGAGTTCTTGGTAGAGATCGATCAGCGCCTGAAGGCTTTGCTTGCATAATCTCAATAATAAGAGCAGGATTCTTAGAATCCTGCTCTTTTTTGTCATTATCAACAAATTAAATGCCTTTGGTTTGTGCAATACCACGGAACTTCTTTACATTAATGTTACAGTTTTGGAAATCGCTTGACAAATGATTTTTTGTTTCCGTATAATTGAATTGAAAATAAATATCGGGAGGGCGCTTGTGAAACGAAGCATTATATTGTGCCTGCTTGCCGTTCTGCTGCTGTTGAGCGGATGCAGAGCAGAGCAGCCGCAGATTGAAAGTGCCGACGGATCTGAGACCACCGTAGCCGAGACAGAACCCGCTCCAAGCAAGGAGCAACCTCCAATCATCAAATTCTGGGAAACGGTCGATGAAATGAGCTTGGAAGAGGCAAAGGCGATCATCGAACAAAAACTAAAGCAGATTCAGAACGACAGCGACGTTGGCACGATGACGGCAGAAGATCGGATGGCGATGTACGTTTACGGATGTGAACGATTTGAAAATCTGAGATTGCGTCTTTCAACAGACGACATTAAAGAAGGCGCTTTACAGATCAATATTATACTGAAACCCGGTTGTGATATAACATATTTAGAAAAGAATGTGTGGTCAGCGCAAGAGGAGTTCAGCCGCTTTGCCGCATTGTTCAAAACAGTGCATAATAAAAATAACGGAATCTATTTGGGCTCGACATATACAAAGGAATTGGGACTTGATGAAAATCTTGAACAATTATTAGCCGCTGTAAACTGCGGCCCATATGTAAGTGTTGTTGTGCATTATGATTCGGAGGATACGACCGTGAAAGAACAAATGTACAAAGAGTTGTTTCCTCTTTTACTTCGTTACTATTTGAGTTTAGGCGATGTTGCATTTTTTGATGAAGTGGACTTGTGGCGTCTTGTAAGTGGAGAGATTGAATGAAAAATATGAAAAAAATACTATCTGTTCTGCTTGTGATGCTTTTATTGCTGAGCGGATGCAGAGCAGAGCAGCCTGATATTGATTCGGGCGAAGAATCGGAACTTATACCGCTTAAAACAGAGATCGTACGCTTTTGGGAAACGGTCGATGAAATGAGCATGGAGGAGGCAAAAAACGTCTACGGGGTGATGATGCAGCGCATTCGGAATGAAGAATATATCGCTTCGCCTACCGATGAGGAACGCATGGCAATGTACGTTTTAGGATGCGGATACTATGAAGATTATATGAAGAAATATAATTATAATGTGGGCGATGGATTTCCAAGCTTTTATATAAACCTCATCCTGGAAGGAACGTTTGAAGGCGGCGTGGAAAAATATTTGGAAAAACAATGGACGTCGAATACGTGGAAAGTAAAATATGACTACCGTGGAGATGGGGAACATAGAATATTGGTGTCTGCCGGAGGCGATTATCATGTTCTATATGGAATTGAAGAATTTTTGCTTTATCTAAACAACATTGAGGTCACAATTTCTTTCTGTCCCCAAACAACGCGGTATAAATACGGTGAGGTAACGACCTTTCACAAAGAACTTTTGCGGTATTATTTAAGTTTAAAATCGGTTGTGTATTCAGGGCCGATAAGGTTCTATGGTGGAGAAGGTAATATAGCCGATGGTGATGTGTAAATTTAAATGAAAAAAGAGTTCCGATCGCAACGATTGCCGCTTATATTTATATTTCCAATTAAAAAAAGAACCTGCCGTAAGGGGCAGGTTCTTTTGCTGTTTATAATCCGATCTGATCCAGTTTTTTGAGGTTTTCGGAGATGAGGGTCAGCGCCTTATAAAAAACCTGGCGTTCGTCCTCAGATAAGCCTTCACCGCCGAATTCCACGGCACGCTTGGCTTGGACGTTGATCTCCTCTGCCAAGGCAAGGCCGCTTTCGGTCAGCTTGATCTTGGCACGGTAGCGATTTTGGTTTTGCTCCCCTTTTTTCATCAGGCCTTGCGCCTCCAATTGGGTAACGGCGCGGGAAACCTCGGCTTTGTCCTTGGCGCAGATGGTGCAGAGCTCGGCGGCGGTCAACCCGTCGCGATGGCGGTAAAGAGCGGTGAAAAAGACCGCATGGGGGCCTTTCAGGCCGTGCTTTCTCATTTCGTCGGTGGCGATGCGATGCCAGCAGCGGGAAATCTCGGCAATGGCATAGGAAAAGGTTTCAAAACGGTCGATCATGGTGTCCTCCAAAAGAAGTTGATTTCTCAACGGATATTATACTTGATAAAATCAACGAAGTCAAGGCGAAAATTGAAAGTTTTTGCCGTATTTTTATGCATGGGGCAAACTACCCCTCAGTCTCGCATCCGCTCGACAGCTCCCCTGACAAGGGGAGCCGAGGGTGAACTGTACTTTTTTAGAATCATGGTAAAGCAGAGACCAAGGTGAAGAAAAAAGGATGCAGATTTCGTTGATCTCACCCGAAGGCGTATGTGATACGCCGAGAGGTGGGAGCGACGGGAAGCAGGAAAAATTCAAATAAAATCCGCAAGGCGGATTTTTTCCTTATAATAAAAAACACAGAGAAAAAGCACACAACTTCTTCTCTGTGTTATTTTTTGAAAATGGCACAAACCAATATTTACCTTTTTCCTGCGTTCTGCGCCTTTTTTCGAGCCTTACTCGAATTGGGCGTTGTAGAGTTCTTTATAGAATCCGCCCTCGGCCATGAGAGAATCGTGAGTCCCGCACCCTACGATCTTACCGTCGCGTACCACAAGGATCTGATCGGCATCGCGGATGGTGGAGAGCCGATGGGCCACCACAAAGCAGGTTTTATCCTGCATCAACTTGCGCATTGCCTTTTGTACCAGCTTTTCGGTGCGGGTATCGACGTTGGAGGTCGCCTCGTCGAGGATCAGCATGGAGCAATCCATCAGCATGGCACGGGCGATGGTCAAGAGCTGCTTTTGCCCCTTGGAGATGTTGGCGGCATCATCGGTGAGGATGGTGTCGTAGCCGTCGGGCAGGGCATTGATAAAGCTGTGGATGCCCGCTGCCTTGGCGGCGGCGATCACCTCTTCGCGGGTGGCATCGGGGCGGCCGAAGGCAATGTTATCGTAGATGGTGCCATAGAAGAGCCAGGTCTCCTGCAGAACCATCGAGTAGGCCAGCCGCAGGCTACTGCGGGTGATATCGGTGATATCGGTGCCGTCCATGGCGATGGAGCCCTTTTCAATGTCGTAGAACCGCATCAACAGGTTGATGAGGGTGCTTTTTCCTGCACCTGTGGGCCCGACAATGGCAACGGTGGTGCCGGGCTCGGCCTTGAGAGAAAAATTGTGCAGAATGGTTTTTTCGGGGGTGTAGCCGAATTCCACGTTCTCGAGGGTCACCTCGCCCTGTACCGTTTCGATGGGGGCGGCGGTGTCGGGATCGGCAGGCTCAGGCAACTCGTCCATTAGGCCAAAGATCCGCTCTGCGGCGGCCAGCGCCGATTGCAGCTCGCTGAAGATGTTGGCGATCTCGTGGATGGGGCCGGAGAATTTGCGGCTGTACAGAACGAAGCTGGAGATGCTGCCGATGGTGATGGCGGCAGGGCCGCCAACGATGTAGATGGCCGCGCCGAGGATGGAAACCAGCGCCAGCGAAAGGTTGGTGTTGAGGTTCATGGAGGGGCCCATCGTACTGCCGTAGTATTCTGCCATGTAGTAGGCATCCACCACCGTTTCGTCCTCTTCGTCGAAGTCGACCAGAACGTTCTCCTCCTGATTATAGGATTTTAAGGTCTTCTGACCCGAGATCTTTTCCTCCACAAAGTCGTTGAGTTCGCCCAACTTTTTGCTCCGCCGGCGGAAGAGCGGGCGGGTGCGCTTAGTGATAAATCGGGTGAGCAGAACGGCAAGAGGAATGGTAACGGCGAAGACCAGCAACAGCGGCGGGCTGATGCGGAACATCATGTAGAGCGAGCCTACAATGGTAACGACAGCGGTGAAAACGTGCACCACGTCGGAGGCCAGCGTCTGGCTGATATTGTCGGCATCGTAGGAGATGCGGCTGAGGATGTCGCCGGGTGCGTGACCGTCGTAGAAGCCGACGGGCAGGTCGGCCAGCCGCTCAAAGAGATCCTGCCGCAGGCGGAAGGTGACCTTGCGGGCGATGTGGATCATCACCAACTGCAGGGAATAGGAGAGAATAGCGGAAACAAGATAGCAGATCGCCATCAGCCCTGCCATACGGAAAATAACGTCGAACTGAACTTGACCGTTGTTGGCGGGATTGTTGACGTCGGCGGCATCGATCGCCTGACCCGAAAGGTCGGGGGCAACCAACGCTAAAACGTTGGCAACGACCGCCAAAAGGATCGCCAGCAGCAAAAACCACTTGAACTTCCAAAGGTAACCGCCCAGACGGCGCAAAATCCCGCCGTTCAATTTTTGCTTGCTCATGCGGTCACCTCCTCTCCGGTCTGCAGAGAATAGATCTCGCGGTAGAGGGCGCAGCTTTGCAGCAGCTCCTCATGGGTGCCCAAGCCTTGGGGTACGCCGTCGTCCAAAACGAGGATTTTGTCGCAATGATGCACCGAGCTGACCCGCTGAGCGATCAGAATGGTGGTGGTATCGGCATATCGCTCCTTGAGGTTTTGGCGCAGGGCGGCATCGGTCTTGAAGTCCAGCGCCGAGGAGGAGTCGTCTAAGATCAGAATCTGCGGATTGCCGGCCAATGCACGGGCGATCAGCAGCCGTTGCTTTTGGCCGCCCGAAAGGTTGGAGGCCTTGGGCTCGATCATGGCGGAAAGCCCGCCCTTTTCTTCGACAAATTTTGCGCCCTGAGCATCCTCCAGCGCCCGTAGAAGCTGTTCATCGGTCAGTTCTCTGCCGATGCGGATGTTCTCCCCGATGGTATCACGGAAGAGCTGGTCGTTTTGGAATACCACGCCGAAGCTGGCGCGGATCTCGGCGGGGCTCATGCTCCGAAGATCCTTGCCGCCCAGCAAAATCCGCCCCTGATCGGGATCGTAGAACCGCATCAGAAGGGAGGCCATGGTGCTCTTGCCCGAGCCGGTGGGGCCTAAAATGCCTAAGGATTCGCCCTTTTGTAGGGTGAAGCTGACATGGGAGAGATTATCCTGCTTTTTATGATAGGAGAAGCAAACGTCCTCAAAGGCGACCACCGCATCGGTATCGCTTGCGGGGTAATCACCCGTTTGCAGCTCCTCGGGCAGATCTAAAATGTCCTGAATTCTTCGTGCCGAGGCAAGGGCGCGGGAGTACATGGTCAATACGCGGGTAACGGTCATCATGGCATTGAGAATGATGGTGAAATAGGAAAGGAAGGCGGTGATGGTGCCAACGCCGGTCGCCCCGATGCTGACCCGCCAGGTGCCCGCCAGAATCACCAGCACCAAGCCGAGGTTTAAGATCAGATTCATCATCGGTGAGTTGATTGCCATCAAGCGGTTGGCCTTGCTTTCGGCCTTGTAAACGCTTTGGTTCACGGTACAGAACCGCTTTTTTTCATCCTCGGTTTTGGAAAGCGCCTTGATGACCCGTACACCGCTGATGTTTTCCCGTACCGAGCGCACCAGATCGTCGTTGCGCTCCTGCAGATCGGCAAAGAGACCGACGCTGCGCTTGGAGATCTTATAAACGGGGATGCTCATCAGCGGCAGCATCAGGATCATGATCCCCGACAGTACGGGGTCCAGTGTGAGGGTGATCAGAACCCCGCCCAGCACCAGAATCGGCGCTCGCAGGCCGATCCGTTGCATCATACCGATCATGCGGTGGAGATTATAGGTATCGGTGGTCATGCGGGAGATCAAAGAGGGAACGGTGGCCTGATCCACCTGATGATTGGAGAGGTTAAAGATCTTTTGGAAGAGATCGTGGCGTACCTCAAAGATCGCCTTTTTGGCCACCTGCGCCGCCATACGGTTGGCAATGATATTGGTGATCCATGCCAAAAGGGCGCAAAGCAGCATCAAAACGCCCCAGATAATCACCTTGCCCATATTGTTGAGCGGGATGACGTTATCGATGATATGCGCCAAAAAGTAGGGGAGCAGCAGATCCATGATGGAGCCGAAAAACTTGATCCCCATCCCGATGCTCATCCGCTTGAGCTGCGGCTTTAAGTAATGAAGGATCAGGTGCATTTGAATTCCTCCACTTCTGCAAAATTATTCTTGCGGGAGGCATGGGCGCGGATCGCCAGCTTTTCCAGCGTTATGAAAAACTGCTCCCGCTCGGCAGGCTCCAGCGTGGAGAGCAGCCATTCATAATAATGGCCGGTCAGCTCTAAATCCATCGCCCGAACGGCATCTGCCTTTTCGGTGGCGGCAATCAGCTTTTCCCGCCGATCCTGCTCGTTGACGGTACGGGTCACATACCCTTGCTCCTCCATTCGTTTGACCAGGCGGGTCATCTGCGATTTATCAATACCCAAGATCGAGGCCAGCTTTTGCTGGGTCAGGGTATGAAAGGCTGAAAGGATCCGCAGGGCATTGGCCTCCTGCGCCGTTAGGCCTTCGGTCATATGGCGGTTATAGTATCGCTCTGCCACTCGCGGAACGCGCTTAAAGTAACGGCGGACTAAATCCATATCCATCTGTAACACCTCCAAATTAGTTGCTATGTCAACTAAATAATAACACAAAATAGTTGTGCTGTCAACTATTTTGTTCACGAAAAGTAGGTTGATTTTTGGAGCAGGATTTGATAAGATAGAGGTATCGAAGAATGGAGGTAAAAACCATGTTTTTTGAACCGCAATATTGGGAGAAGGGCGAGCCCCTTTTCGTTCATAAAGATGCCTGTGTGGCAGGTGTCGGCTATGCCAAAGAGGTGGCGGAAAAGCTGATCGCCGAGCAGGGAACGGCCGAGGGCAGTATTCATCGGATCCGCTTTGTACGCGGTCTGCCTGAGGGTGCAAGGGTCGGCGGCGAGGAGGCCTACGCCCTTATTATTAACGAAGCCGAGGCGGTGCTCTACGGCATGAGCGAGCGGGCGGAGATCTATGCCGCCGAGACCCTTTTGCAGATGGCAAACCATGAGGGGATCGTCGGCGGGCGCCTGGAGGATGCGCCGGATTGTGAATTCCGCGGCTATCGGGTGTATCTGCCGGGGCGGAATGCCTTTGATGATTTTAAAAAGATGGTAGATACCATCGTCTACTATAAGTATAATTATATCTCCCTTGAGGTGGGCGGTGCGATGGAATATAAGCGCCACCCCGAGATCAACGAAAAGTGGCTGGAGTTCGTTGCCGATAACCGCCGCTATTCGGGGCGCACCGCCGAGATTCAGAACGCCTGCCCCTGGGCGAAGAATTCCATTCATACCGATAACGGGGAGGGCGACGTTCTGACGCAGGACGAGGTGCGGGAGCTGATCGCCTACTGCCGCAAGCGGGGGCTGGAGGTATATCCCGAAGCGCCCACCCTTTCCCATACCGATTATATCTGCTTGGCTCATCCCGAGATCGCCGAGCGGCAGGATGATCCCTATCCCGACACCTATTGTCCCTATCATCCCGATACCTATAACATCGTGTTCGACGTATTGGAGGAGGTCATCGAGGTCTTTCAGCCCAAGCTGATCAATATCGGCCACGATGAGTTTTATTCCATGTGCGTCTGCGAGCGGTGCAAGGATAAAAAGCCCCATGAGGTGTTTGCCTACGACGTCACCAAAATTCACGACTTTTTGGCCGAGCGGGGGATCCGCACCGCCATGTGGGGGGATAAGCTGTTGCCGGTGGTCACCAACGACGGCCGCACCTACGGCGGAGCCGGCAGTGATCGGCTCTCCAGCTCCGGAAAGTACGTTTATTTTCCGCCCACCTTCTATTGTCAGTTCATGCTGCCGCGGGATATCCTGATGCTGCATTGGTATTATTCCTTCGGTATTCAATATGACTATGTCTATCATACCCAAGGCTATGAGGCGGTCTACGGCAATATGGCGGTTACCTGCGTGGAGGAATGGCGGCAGCGCCGTCATTTGGGCATCAAGGGTGGCTCCTGCTCCAACTGGGGCTGCAACGATCCCGAATATATGCAACGCAACGGCCAGTATGCCAACCTGATCTTCGGCTCCTTCGCCCTTTGGAGCAAGGACTATGATAATCACCGCATGGGCGAGCTGCTGGGGCAGACCGCCGAAGAGGCCTACCACCTTTGCCACGGCAACGTAGGGAAGGGTACCCATATTGAGATCACCCATACCACCGACCTTTATCATAAATATATGGCGTTCTGGTGCGGCTATTATATCGAGGATGAAAAGTACCATATGGGCAACTATAAGGTGACCTATACTGACGGTACCACCGCCTTGCTGGAGGTTAAATACGGCAAGAATATCTCCAACGAGCAAACGCCCTGCGCCTGCGATGCCGAAAGCTTCGACCATGTCAATCTCGATTGTAATCCTTCGACGGAGATTTTCTATTCCACGGTTCCGATGCGTATCGATGGAAAAACCTGGTATAAAACCGCCTATCGCAATCCCTATCCCGAAAAAACCATCGAAAGCGTGGTATATCAGCCGGATATCGATGCCAAGGTGGAAGTGTTGAAGGTGGATTATTGAGATGAAAAAGGTATTAGCATTGGTTTTGGCGGTGCTGCTGGTTCTTTCTATGGCGGGCTGCCAAAGCGAGGAGGCTGAAGGACGCACCGTTGTGGCGGAAACCGAGCATTTTCAGGTGGATGCCGCCATGATGTCTTATTTTATCTATACGGAATATACGGTGTTTTTGAATCAATACGCCGATATGCTGACCCATACGGGGCTGGATGCGACCAAGCCGCTGAAGGATCAGCTTTGCGCCTTTTCCGATGGGCAAACCTGGCTGGAATTCTTTAACGATGCGGCGATGGAGCAGGTGCGGGTGTATTTGTATCTGGCGGAAAAGGCCCATGCGGCGGGGATGGAGCTGAGCGAGACCGATCGGCAGGGTATTCAGGTTGTTTTCGATGAGTTCTATAAGACCGCCAAAAAGGAAGGATATGAGAATGCCGCATATCTGGAGATGACCTTCGGCGTAGGCATCACCGAAGCGGACGTGCGCCGTTGCATGGAGCTGAGCGCGTTGGCGCATCAGTTTGAGGAGTCCTATCGCGGCTCGATCAACGTGAGCGTTGAGGATGCGGAGGCCTTCTATCAGGCCAATCAGTATGATTATCTTTACGTGGACTATTACGCCTACGACGTAACCGACGAGACCGCCGAGGCGGCAAAGGCACGGGCCGAGAAGATTGCCGCCGCTAAAACGGCGGAGGAGTTTCAGGCGAAGGTGGAGCAGGATCTGCGCACCTATTCGCCCGAGATGAGCGAGATCGATCGGGAAAAGCTGCTGGAATCCATTGCCATCCGCGGCAACTTCTATTATGAAAATCAGGCGTACAGCAAATGGTTGTTCACCCAAGCGAAGGTGGGCGAAACGTTGATCACGGAAAAGGGAAAAAGCGGATACAGCGTTTATCTGTGTACCCGCCTGCCCTATCGGCAGGAGGAGGTTACCCGCAACGTGCGGTATATCCCGTTGATGGCCGCCACCTACGGCAGCAATGAGGCGGCAATGAAGCAGGCGGCATCGTTGCTGATGCAGCTGCATCAGCAGGGCCTGACCGATGCGGCCTTTGAGGAGGTTGCCGCCAAGTACAGCGAGCATGAGAGTGCGGCGCAGGGCGGCTTGATGCTGAATGCTTCCTCCGAGGATTTCATGGCGCCGATCGCCAGGTGGTTCTTCAGCGATAAGCGAACGGAAGGGCAATGCGAGGTGGTCCCCTTCGATGATGCCTATGGCTATGCCATCTGCTGCTATCTCAACGACGGGCTGCCTAAGTGGCAGGCCGATTGCACCGCCGCCTTAAAGGAGCAGCGGTATCAGCAATCGCTGAAGGAATGGGGCGAGAGCATTTCCTTAACCGAGCATGAATGGGATCTTAATACCGTTCCCGATTTGAAGCGAAAATAAAAAATAACGGATTCTCCAAGAGAATCCGTTATTTTTTATACAGACTGTTAAAAAAGGCACCGACCGCAGAAAAATAGATAAAACCCAAAGTATGTGCCAATATTAATGATTGCAAGGAGAAAGGAAGACTACTCTTTCTTCTTGTTCATTTTATAAGGAAAAAAATCCGCATAGTGATGCGGATTTTGATTGAAATTTTTCTGCTATCCGCCGAAATGACCGCTCAGCGTATCACATACGCGATCGGGATCATTTCGACGAATTCGGCACTCTTTTTTAATCAGCCTCCCAGCGTGTCAAAATAATGAATAGTTTTTTTGACACGCTGAATAAAAAATAACGGATTCTCCAAGAGAGAATCCGTTATTTTTTATTTTGTGAAATTACGCCTTTTTGCGGGTCAGGAATTTGATCAGGAAGAGAACGCCGAGCATCAGAGCGAGGGATACGCCGAGCACAACGAAAACATTCTGCACAAAGCCTGCCAGCAGATAGCCGACCAGCGAAACGCCGGCAACGGTCAGTGCATAAGGCAGCTGGGTGGAAACGTGGTTCACGTGGTCGCTCTTCGCACCTGCCGAGGCCATGATGGTGGTATCGGAGATGGGGGAGCAATGGTCGCCGCAAACAGCACCTGCCAAGCAGGCGGAGATGCAGATAATAACCATGGAGGGGATGACGCCGCCGGCAGCAACACCGGCCAGCTCGGCATCAAAAACACCGGTAACGATGGGGATCAGAATACCGAAGGTACCCCAAGAGGTGCCGGTAGCGAAGGAGAGGCCGACCGCCACAACGAAGAGCAGGGCAGGCAGCAGGATCTGCAGCGCGGTGGCGCTTTCAACCAGTGCGGCAACGTAGCTGCTGGCGCTGAGCAGACCGGTCATGGCCTTGAGACCCCATGCGAAGGTCAGGATCAGGATGGCGGGAACCATCTGCTTGAAGCCCTCGGGCAGCGAGGAGGTGCATTCCTTGAAGGTGAGCACCTTGCGGCAGAGGAAGTAGATGATATTGACAACCAGAGCGGCAATGGAGCCGATCGCCAGGCCGTAGGCGGCGTCGCAGTTGGCGAAGGCATCGATGAAGGATTCGCCGCTGAAGAAGCCGCCGGTATAGATCATACCCAATACGCAGAGAACGATCAGGATCACAACGGGGATCACCAGATCCCAAACGCGACCCTTGTGGTTGATCTTTTCTTCATCGGCGTCGGTGAACTGCTCGCCACCGGAGGTGTGCAGATCGCCGTTTTTCGCATTCTCCTCGAAGCGCTTCATCGGGCCGTAGTCGAAGCCGGTCCATGCCATGAAGATCACCATGGCGATGGTGAGCAGAGCGTAGAGGTTATAGGGAATGGTCTGAATAAAGAGGGAGATACCGTTTACACCGTCCACAGAGCCTGCAACGGCTGCTGCCCAAGAGGAGATAGGTGCAATGATGCAGATGGGAGCTGCGGTGGCATCGATCAGGTATGCCAGCTTGGCGCGGGAAATTCTTTGCTTATCGGTGATGGGGCGCATAACGCTGCCAACGGTGAGGCAGTTGAAATAGTCGTCCACAAAGATCAGCGCACCGAGCCCGAAGGTGGAAAGCTGGGCGCCGCGGCGGTTCTTGATGCGCTTGCTGGCCCATTCGCCGTAGGCGCGGCTGCCGCCTGCGCGGTTCATCATCACAACGATGGTACCCAAAACGACCAGGAAGATCAGAATGCCCACGTTCCAGGAATCGGCAAGGTTATCCACAAAGCCGTTCTGCACAACGGAATTGAACATTACCTCGAAATCAAAGCCGCCGGTTGCGCTGAAGGCATAGAGGATGCCGCCGGAAAGGATACCAACGAACAGGGAGGAATAAACCTCCTTGGTGATCAGCGCCAGGCCGATGGCGATGATCGGGGGAATCAGGGAAACAAAGGTGCTGTCGAAGCGGGAATAGTACTCCGCCTCTGCTTCGAAGCTCAGCGCGCCGAGCGCAAAGGTGGTGGTGAAATCATCGGCGGTGGCGGTGGCCTCCTTGCCGGTGAAGCTTGCGATCAGCCCTTGAACGTCCTCTGCGGAGAAGGTCAGCTCGCTAACGTCTGTTGCGGCCGAGGCAAGGAATACGTTCTGCGGAATTTCATCCGCATCGGGCTCTACCTTAACAGCGGGCACGTGGGTGAAGGTAACGGAGGTTTCATCGTCTACGGCGAATTCAACCTCATTTACGGTTGCTTTTTCGTTAACCAGGACCTCGCTCAGCAGGCCGGCAACGGTGTCTGCAGTATAGCTCAGGTGGCTCAGATCCTCTGCCTTCGATTCCATGGCGGCAGAGCAAACGGGCGCGGCGAGCATACCGATCATTAAAACGATTGCGAAAACACGCATCATCGTTTTATGACGCTTGAAAAAACTCTTCATGTTTTTTCCTCCTATATTTTATTGCAAAAAAATAACCTGCATGGATGGCAAGCGCATACCATTCCACACAGGGTAAGAATGATGGCACTCCACAATTCCTTGTGACAGTCCGACGCATATTTTGCGTCGGCCCAGCCTGCCGCTTGCTTGGGTGTTCGGCGGCAGACTTCGGCGGCATTGCCTTTCATCGGCTTTACGTTTCGTCCCATTAAAGCCGTTACTGATCAATGCCGCGCCTCCATCGGCTGTTTTTTTCTAATCAATCGTATCATATCGCGCAGATAATGTCAATCTTTTTCTTATTCCAATCTGCTCTGGAAGGCTACCGCCTTGCCCAAAACGTGCACCCGCTCCAGCTCCTCGCCCACGAAGATCAGCGGGGCATAGCGAGGATTTTCCGCATTGAGGGAAAGCTTTTGCTCCTCGGGGTAATAGTAGATGCGCTTGAGGGTGGCGGTATCGTCGATGGCCACCGCGGCGATTGCGCCGTTTTCCACCGCCGATTGGCGGCGGATGAAGATCAGGTCGCCGTCGGTGATGCGGGCACCGATCATGCTGTCGCCATGGGCACGCAACGCAAAGTCTGCACGTATGCCCGCAGGGGGAATGCAGGGCTCCCGCTCCTCATTGGCAAAGATGGGCTGCCCGCAGGCGATCTCACCCAGCATCGGCACTGCCGCAGGCTGCCCGCCGCCGTTTAAAAGCACGCTCGGCTCTACGCCGAATACGCCGCAAAGGGCTGAAAGGGTGGCAAAGCCCGGCTCCCGCTCCCCGCGCTCATACATATTGATGCTGCTTTTGGAAAGACCGATGGCGGCCGCCAGCTCGCTTTGAGAAAGCCCCGCTTCGGCTCGATAACGGCGCAGTTGCTCCGAAAAAATACTCATGGAAATCACCTCACGGCTTAATGATACACTATTTGTGCTCATTTGTCAACAAATACCCCTTGACATCGGGGGGATTATCGGTTATAATGAGCACATAAAGTGCTCGAATGAACCAAAAACCTCAAAAAGCAGCCATGTGGAACGATCGGAAGCGGGGTTATGCTTCGCCTTGCTTTTGGGTTGTGCTGTTTCTGCATCTGCCGTCCTTCTCCGGCGGATGCAAAAAAAGTTGGATTGCGGACATTAATCGACAGCATCCTTGCAATGTTTTTGGTATCATTTGGATGAATGGGGCGAAAAAGCATCAAGCCCGTCACTTTGAGGAGGAAAATTGAATGAAAGAACATGAAAAACTAACGATGGTCTTATTGCAGGCCGATGAAGAAACGGCGCGCTTTCACCGTGATCGCTTTACGGAGCTGGGAGTGCAATGCCTTGGTATTTGCAGCAGCGGCGCGGAGGCGGTGCGAATGATCGCCGAGCTGAAGCCCGACGTTGCGATGATGGATGGCTTTTTGCCGGGGCGCAGCAGCGTCGACGTTTTGGAGGGTTTGCAGGAGATCGGCTATCGCCATCGAACCGCCTATGCTGTGATCTCGCAGGTGCCCAACGACCGCCTGGCGCAGCAGGCGATGGATGCGGGCGCAGATCTCTTTTTCCTGCCGCCGCTGGATTATCAGTTTGTGCGGGATCGGTTTATTGCCGCATTGGATCGCAAGCGGATGCGGGAGCAGCTCCCGCAGGATGAGCGGCAGTTTGAGCTGGAGCGATACGTGGCTGAGCTGATGCACGAGGTGGGGGTTCCCGCCCATATCCGCGGCTATGATTACATTCGGGATTCCATCATGCTCTCCCTGAAGGATCGCAATATGCTTAAGGCGATCACCAAGGAGCTTTATCCCACCGTGGCAAAAAATAATAAAACCACGGCCTCGCGGGTGGAGCGGGCCATTCGCCATGCCATTGAGGTCGCTTGGGGCCGTGGTGATATCGACGTCCTGAATACGATCTTTGGGTTCACGGTGAAGAGCTCCAAAGGAAAGCCGACCAACGGCGAATTTATCTCCATGCTGACCGAGCGGATACGATTAGATCGGAAAATCGCATAATAAAAACGGGTCTACGACCCGTTTTTTATTATGCATCTATTGCTTTGCGGATGGAGAAGTCGTTGGCCTCCAGCAGGGCTTCCGATTCCTCCAAGGATTTGCCGGTGATATCCGAAACGATGGTGATCATCCGATGGCGCAGCTTGATGTTCATCGGCTTGAGGTTGATCATCAGGTTTTGGTAAACGTGCCCCAGCTTGACCATCACCGAGGTGGAGATCATGTTGAGGATCATCTTTTGGGCGCTGCCCGCCTTCATGCGGGTGGAGCCGGTGATGGGCTCGGCGCCGGTATCGGGATGGATGCCGAGGTCGGCCACCTCGATCATGGGGCAATCGACGTTGGAGGTGATGGCAACGGTTAAGGCGCCAACCTGCTTGGCATAATCAAAGGCGCCCAAAACGTAGCCTGCGCCGCCTGCGGCAGAGATGCCCACAACGGTGTCCAGCTCGGTGAGATCGTGCACCGCCAGATCGCGGGCGCCGCTCTCGAAGCTATCCTCGTTGCCCTCGGCGGCGTTGCGGATGGCGCCGTCGCCGCCTGCGATGATGCCCACGACCATGCTGCCGTCCACCCCGTAGGTGGGCGGGATCTCGGAGGCATCCAAGATCCCTAAGCGGCCCGAGGTGCCGCAGCCGATATAAAAGAGCCGACCGCCCTTTTGCATCCGCTCGTAGATGGCGTCGATTGCCGCGGCGATGCGGGGCAGCTCGGGATCGATGGCGGCAACCGCATTGTAGTTTTCCTTTTGAATGGCGGCCACCATTTCGGCGGCGGTCATTTGGTCGATGTGGGTGGTGTTGGGATTTCTCATTTCAGTCTTTCTCATTGTTCGGTTCCTTTCATGCCCGCCATCACCAACGCGCCGTAGATGACCGGACGGTTGCAGGCTTTGATATCATAGGTTTCGCCCAGCCGCTGCTGCAAGGCAGCGGCAACGCAGGGCTCTTTTTGAGCAATGCTGCCCAAAAGCTTGATCTCTTTTACGGGGGTTTGCACCTTTGCCGCTGCTACGGCGATCAGGTGCGCCACCTTATCCATCTGATCGGCAAAGATGGCTTCCGCTACCGCATCGCCCTGCGCCAAAGCATCAAAGAAAACAGGCGCATGGGAGGCGATCTCTCGCTTGCCGCCGAGATAGAATTGACCAACCAGCGGCAGGATCTCCTCAACGTCCAACCGCTTTTTCATCAGCGGCAGCAGGGCAGTTTCGGGGCCCAGCCCCGATTCGGCATTGAGGGCGGCAAGGATCGCCTGCTGGCCGAAGGTATAGCCGCTGCCGTTATCCTCGAAAAGGTAGCCAAAGCCGCCGTAGCGAGTGGTCACACAGTCGATTTGGGAAAAGGCGATGGCACCTGTTCCCAAAATGACGATGGCGCCGTCCCGATGGAGCAACCCCGCTTTCACAGCGCTTTCCGCATCGCTGGCATTGCCGATGGCGGCAAAGGGGTAGCTTTGCAAAAAATGTCGGATCTGCTCGGCGTAATCACCGGTGATCCCGCCTGCGATCCCCGCAAATACCGAGATCTGCTCAAAGGGAACGTTGCGGCAGGTCTGCTCGATGCCCTCGGCCAATACCGCCTTGGTGCCCTCCATCCCGACGTCCACGGGATTGCACGCCCCCAGCAGGGTGCGGCAGAGGGTGTTGCCGTTGCTGTCGGCCAATAAAAATTCGGTTTTGGTGCCGCCGCCGTCGATGCCCAGATAGTAGCATTCGGGATCGAGGCCGCGGAATAATTGATTGATATCGGTCTGCAATGCCTGCGCCAAGGGCGGCAGCAGGATGCTGGGCGGCAACGACTGCCCTTGCTCCCATTTACTAACCGATTTTTCACTGTAGTCTATGCGGTCGGCAAGCTGCTTTTGGGTTAAATTCAGCTCCAACCGCCGCCGTTTCAGGTTTACGGCAAAGATTTCTTCGGTAGGTTTCACAATGATCCCTCCTTTTAATTGTAGTATACACTATAATATGTAGAGCTTCAAGGGCTGAATTGTAGAATTGTGGAAAAATAACTCCACGAATTGTGGAGTTTTACCTCTTGATTTCCAACGAATAAAGGATTATAATTAAATACACAACGAAAGAAAGGTGATTTTATAATGAATATATGGCATGATATTGACCCCAAGCGGATCACCCCGAATGATTTTATCGCAGTGGTGGAGATCTCCAAGGGCAGCAAGAAAAAGTATGAACTGGATAAGGAAACCGGCCTGATCATGCTGGATCGGGTGCTTTATACCTCCACTCACTATCCCGCAAACTACGGCTTTATTCCCCGCTCCTACGGTGACGACGGCGACCCGCTGGACGTGCTGGTGCTGTGTACCGAGGCGCTGGAGCCGCTGACGTTGGTGCGGTGCTATCCCATCGGCTGCATCTCCATGCAGGACGGTGGTCGCAACGATGAAAAGATCATTGCGATCCCCTTCTCCGATCCGACCTATAATCAGTATCAGGAGATGAGCGATCTGCCTGCGCATATCTTTGATGAGATGACCCACTTTTTCAACGTTTATAAGGCGCTGGAGCATAAGGAGGCCTCTGCAGGCGACGTGCACAGCCGCAAAACGGCGGTGAAGGTGATCCAAGAAGCGTTAGACAATTACGTAGAAAACTTTTGCAGATAAAAAAACGGCTCCCGCTGGGAGCCGTTTTTTTATATGTTTTCGATCATGTCGCGGAGCTTTGCACCCGCCGCGTAGGCGCGGGCGTAGTATTGCTCCAAGGTTAATTTGCCGTAGAAGTTGGGATTGTAAGCGATCTCCAGCATGATGGGGCCGTCGTAGGGGGAGGCTTTAATGTGGCGGGCGGCCCGCTCCCAATCCCGTGCACCGTCGAAGGGCAGCAGATGCTGATCGGCATCGAGGATTCCCAAATTATCGTGCAGATGGATGCAGGTCATCCGATCGCCGAAGAGGGGCATAAACTCCCAGCCGGGGGTGTAGCAAAGCTCATGGCCGCTGTCCCAGCAGAAGCCTGCCTCGGGATAGCGCTCCATGGCGTAGGCCACGTTGGCCAGCTTGCGCAGATTCTCAAAAACGATCTGCACACCCTTTTCCTTGCCGTAGGCCACCAAGCGGTCGTAGCGGGCGGTGCCGAGGTCGTTGACCTGCGGGGCAACAAAGCCGGAGCTTAAATGCACCACCGCTTTCTTCAGCCCTAAAAGGGCGCAGCAATCAACGGTTTCCATCAGGCGGGCCAGCATATGGTCGCCTTCCTCACCCTCCAGCCACATATTGTTGATGCCGTCGAAGGGGGAGTGGAGGTTATCGACCTCCAGCCCCGCTTCCCGAACGATCTTGCAGCGTTCGGCGGTTTCTTCAATGGTATTGAAGCTGAGGAATGCGGCTTCAAAGCCTGCATTTTTAATGATCTGTACGTGCTCTTTTAATTCATCGGGCGGATAAACACCGATGTTGACACCTATTTTTCTCAATGCAGATGCTCCTTATTCTTGTGTTCTTCCGATTGGGCGGTGCAGAGTGCATAGTAGAGACCCTGCTTTGCCATCAATTCTTCGTGGGTGCCGCGCTCCTGAATGCCCTTATCGGCAATGTAGAGGATCTGGTCGCAGTTGGCGATGGTGGAGAGGCGGTGGGCAATGATGAAGGAGGTTCTGCCCTTCAAGAGGTTGGCAATGCCCTCCTGCACCAACTTCTCCGTTTCGGTATCGATGGAGGAGGTTGCCTCGTCCAAAATCAAGATCCGAGGATTGGAGAGCACCGTGCGGGCAAAGCAGATCAGCTGCCGCTGGCCGCTGGAAAGGGTGGAGCCCTTTTCGTTGACCTCGGTATCGTAGCCGTTCTCGGTGTTCATAATAAACTCATGGGCGCAAACGGTCTTGGCCGCCTCGATGATCTCCTCGTCGGTGGCGTCCAGCTTGCCGTAGCGGATGTTGTCGCGGATGGTTCCGGTGAAGATGAAGCTGTCCTGCAGCATAATGCCCATCTGGCTGCGCAGGGAATGGAGGGTGGCGTGCTTGATGTCGTGCCCGTCCAGCTTGATCTGGCCGCCCTGGATATCGTAGAAGCGGCAGAGGATGTTCACGATGGTGCTCTTGCCCGCACCCGTCGGCCCGACCAGCGCAATGCTCTGCCCGGGCTCGGCATGGAGATTGATATGCTCCAGAATGTTGATGCCCTCTTCGTAGCCGAAGGTAACGTCCTCGTAGTCCACCCGACCGGTGATCTTGGGCAGATCCTTGGCATCGGGCAGATCCTCGATCTCCACCTTTTCGTCGAGGGTATCGAAGATACGCTCCAGATAAGAGCCGGTGTTGATGAGCTGATTATAGATATCGGCAATCGCCTGAATGGGGCCCCAGAAGCGGTTGGCATAGGAGGCCATGGCGATGATGATACCGGGCTGGAATTCATCGCCGCTGAAGACAGTGATTGCCATCAGGTAAAGGAAGCAAACCACAATGCGGGCGATGTTTTCAACGATGACCGGCATCAGCATATTGATGGAGCCGGCGCGGAAGCGGGCTTTGTTCTGCTTATCAAGCAGGGTGGAGTAGATGCCCTTATTGACCTTCTCGCGGTTGAAGGCCTGGGTGATCTGCATACCGTTGATGGATTCGCTGACGTAGGCGGTGGAGTTGGAGTTTTTTGCGCTCCAATCGGTCCAGGCCTTTCTTTGGCGGGTTTTGATCAGCATCAGGTAGAGGATAACGAAGGGCAAGCCTGCCAATACGCAGAGGGTGAGCTTGGGGCTCATAAACAGCATAAAGATCAGAATAAAGACGATCGAAAGCCCCTGCACGATGATGTTGATCAGGCCGCTGGAGAGGAAGTCGGCTACGTTATTGATGTAGTTGACGATCCGAACGAGGATCTTGCCCCGCGGGCGGCTGTCGAAATAGTTGAAGGAAAGCTTCTGGATGTGACCGAATACGTCGGTGCGGATCTCGTGGATGATCCGATGGCCTGCCTTAGCGGTGAGAATGGTTTGGAAATAGGTGGCAAACTCGGCCAGGCAGGAGGTTAAAAAGTAGCAAAGGGCAACGATGATGACCGCACGGATATTTTTATCCGGAATGAAGTCGTCGATGATCATTTGGGTGTAGGTGGGGCCCAAAAGACCGAAGATGGTTGCTAAGATGCTGAAGATCAGGCCGCCGATCAGCAGCTTGATGTTGTGCTTGATGTAAGGCTTGCAGCGAAGAAGATTTTTTATGTTAAATGGAGTTTCCAGCTCTTCGTCTACGCCGTAGGTGTTCCGTTTAGCCATTGATTTCCACCTCCTCGTTCTGCTTGCTGATGCGGTAGATCTCCGCATAGTAGCCGTCCTTTTCCAGCAGCTCCTCGTGGGTGCCGCGCTCGGTGATGGCACCCTCCTGCAGGATGATGATCTCATCCGCATCCATAACGGAGGTAACCCGCTGGGCAACGATGATCTTGGATTTATTGGTGATCTTCCGCAGCTCCTGCAGAATGGTCACCTCGGTTTCCATATCGACGGCCGAGGTGGTATCGTCGAGGATGATAACGGAAGAATCCTTGGCAACGGCGCGCGCCAGCGCAATACGCTGCCGCTGACCGCCCGAAAGACCGATGCCGCGCTCACCGATGATGGTGTCGTAGCCGTCGGTCAGCTTCTCGATAAAGTCGGCTGCGCAGGCGGTTTCCGCCATCTGCCGCACCATCTCCTCCGACATCTCGGGGTTGGAATAGGCAATGTTGCTGTCGATGGTATCGGAGAAGAGGAAAACGTCCTGGGTGGCGATGGCAATCTCCTTGCGGAGCTTTTGCATATCGATATCGCGGATATCGATGCCGTTGACGTAGATGTAGCCGTCGGTGGGGTCGTAAAGACGGATCAAAAGGGAGATCAGAATGGTTTTACCTGCACCGGTGGGACCCATGATGGCCAAGGTTTTGCCTGCCTCCAGCTTGAGGCTGACGTTGTCGAGGATCTTATGCCCGCCCAGCTCCAGCGAAACGTCGCGGAACTCGATGGTGCGGATGCGGCCGCGCTGGCTGCGCAGGTGGGTGCTGTTTTCCACCTCGGGATCGGTGGTATAAAGATCGTAGACCTTCTGCGCCGAAACCAAGGTTTGCTGGGTGATGTTGATGAGGTTGGTAATGGTGCGGATAGGGGTCTGCAGATTGAATACGAAGGTATTGAAGATGGTCAGGGCACCAACCGTCATATCCCCGTTAATCACGTAGATGGCGGCGATGCAAAGGCCGAAGATGGACATCAGGCGTGCCACCAGATGCAGCGGGGTGGAAACCCGCAGCCGTTTTTTGGCATTGAGGATGGCAATATCCCGATATTCGCCGCTGATATGGTCCAGCCGCTCGTTCTCGTAATCCTCGCGGGCAAAGGCCTTAACCACGCGGTAAGCACCTAAGTTTTCGTTGACGTAGGTGTTCATGTCGCTGAATTTATCACGCAGGCGGCGATGCAGCGTGCGGGTATAGCGGAAGATTACGTAGCTCAAAAACGCAAAGATCGGCATGAAGGCCATCAGCATCCAGGTCAGCTCGGCGTTGTAATAAAAGAGCAGGATCAGGGTAAAGATAAGGGTGGCAATGTTGCGTACCCAATCGTAGCAATAGGCCCAGATCATATCCTGAATCAGAACCACGTCGGAGGTCATATTGGCGATCAGCTCACCGCTGGGGGTATGGGCATAGAAGCCCGCGCTGAGGCTCTGCAGCTTTTCATAAAGGGCGAGCCGAATATTCTTCGTGGTCTGAATGGCGATCTTCATCATGGCCAGCCGCGTGAAATAGCGGGCGAGGGTGGAAATCAGCGTAATGCCGATGATGGCAATGATATAACGAACCAGCATGGAGATCATACCGGTATTCGCATGGATACCCAAAAGCTCCTCGACAACGGTAACGCTGCCCTTTTCATAGAGCACGTTATCGACCAGGTTACCGATCAGAAGCGAAGGGAGCAGCAGTAAAAGGGAAATAATCAAAGGGAGCGCAAGGAGGGTGAAATAAGCACCCTTCTTTGGCATATGGGAAAAGATGAAACGAATTGAACTCATAAAGAAATCAACAGGCGCACGGCGTTAGCCCTTCAGGAAAACGCAGCTCCTTCCTCCGTTGCCGATGGCGCCCTCTTTTAAAAAAGCGCAACGGAGAAAACCCCTTTGCCAATGGTTCCGATATCACATGGGAACGTACCTCTCTTTACGTGGTTTTTCACCCCCTATTATAATAAAAGAAACAGATTTTGCAACCCCTTTTCCGTACTTTTTTAACAATTTTTTAAGGGGGTGAAAAATGTTTGGTTTGTGCTTTACAAAACGATGAATTTATTATATAATGAATCAATAGTGAATAAATATCTTGCGAAGGAGGTTGAGCATGGCATCGGCTAAAGAGCTATTTGCGGGCTTTTACAGCTCGGCAACCCAGCCTGTTTTCGTTTTCGATGAGCAAGGGCAACCGATCTACCGAAATGAAGCGGCGGCCATGATGATGGTGCGGCTTCATCTTGCAAGCGAAACCGAGCTGCGCACCGCCGCCGTAGAGCGGGAATGGGCGCAATGCGTCAAGTATATTCGCGGCGCCTCTGCCATGGTACGCTTCGGCGATGAGGTGTTGGTCTTGCATATCCTTCCGCAATTTCATTCGAGCAAGCTCTATATGATCATTCGTTCCGAGGAGCGCATGGTGATGCCCGAGGAGCAGAAGATGATGGCGCTGGTGCAAGCCTCCGGCAGTAAGCTTCGCAACTATCTCAACAGCATCTACGGTGTGGCGCAGCTGATCGGCAAGGAGGATGGCCAAGGCTATGAGCTGGCAGATGCTGTACGCAGAATTCTGCGGATGAATAATCATTTCTATCAGCTGATGGACGGCAGCGCCGATCATCGCTATCTGGTGCCGATGAATATCAGCCGTTTTATCGGCAGCTTCGGGCGTACCGTCAGCGAGGTCAATCCCGATATTCCCTTGTATATCATGCCGACCTCGCCGGATCTCTATGCGGCGGTGATGCCGGAGGATCTGGAGCTGGTGCTGAGTAATCTGATCAGCAATGCCTATCGGTTCGGTGCCAAGCGGATCGCCCTTCGAGCCGAGCGGGTAGAGAAGCGGATCGACCTGACGGTGACCGACGACGGTGTTGGCGTCAAGGAGCCTGAGCGCCTCTTTGAGTGGGGCTATCGAACCCGCGACGTGAAGGGCGAGATGGGGCTTGGCTATGCGCTGGCGGTGGTCAAAAAGCTGCTGGAGCAGCAAGGAGCGGTCATTACCCATTCCCGCGAGAACGGGCTGACCTGCTTCACCGTTTCCTTTGAGGAGATCACGGTTTCTCCCGGCACCAAGCTGGCGGAATGGAAGCCGGAACCGATGGAAAACAGCCTTTCTCAGCTTCGGGTTGAGCTTAGTGATATTTTGTAAAACAATGTAAAGAGGAGAGATGAACATGAAAGTATTGGTAACGGGCGGTGCCGGTTATATCGGTACCCATACGGTGGTTGAATTGTTGGATGCCGGCTATGAGGTTGTCGTTTTTGATAATTTCTACAACAGCAAGCCCAAGGCGCTGGAGCGTGTTAAAGAGATCACCGGCAAGGATTTTAAGTTCTATGAGGCAGATATGCTGGATGCCGCTGCCATGGATGCGATCTTTGCGGCCGAGAAGGTGGATGCCGTTATCCACTTTGCGGGCCTGAAGGCAGTGGGCGAGAGCGTTGCAAAGCCCTGGGAGTACTATAACAACAACATCGTAGGCACCTTGAATATTCTTAATTCCATGAAGAAATACGGCGTGAAGCAGTTCGTATTTTCTTCTTCCGCTACCGTTTACGGCGATAGCAAGGTGGTGCCCGTGAAGGAGGATTTCCCCACCAGCGCAACCAACCCCTACGGTCAGACCAAGCTGATGCAGGAGATTATGCTGACGGATATCGCCAAAGCAAACCCCGATATGGCGGTCACCCTGCTGCGCTATTTCAATCCCGTCGGTGCCCATAAGAGCGGTATGATTGGCGAGGATCCTCAGGGCATCCCCAATAACCTCACCCCCTACATTGCGCAGGTTGCCATCGGTAAGCGGGAATGCCTCTCGGTGTTCGGCAACGACTACAATACCCCCGACGGCACCGGCGTTCGCGACTATATCCACGTGGTCGATCTGGCCAAGGGTCATATCAAGGCGCTGGAGGGGCAGACCGGTAAGACCGGTGTGTTCGTTTATAACCTCGGTACCGGCGAGGGCTACAGTGTGTTGGATATGGTGCACGCCTTTGAGAAGGCCAGCGGTGTGAAGGTCAACTATAAGATCGTTGGCCGCCGCCCCGGCGACGTGGAATCGTTGTATGCCGATACCGCCAAGGCCAAAGAAGAAATCGGCTTTGTGGCCGAGAAGAATCTCGACGATATGTGCGCCGATCTTTGGAATTGGCAGAAGAATAATCCAAACGGATTTAACGATTAACATAAATTGCCCGTGTGCAAAGGCACGCGGGCAATTTTCAGAAGGAGAAAAAATATGCTGGATTTTACCTACTATGCACCGACTAAGATGTACTTCGGCAAGGAAAAGCATAAGGAGGTCGGCGCCATTATTGCCGGCTACGGCTTTAAAAAGATCATGCTGCAATACGGCAAGGGCAGCATCAAGGCCTGCGGGCTTTACGATGAGGTGATGGCCTCCCTCAAGGCCGCCGACATCGAGGTGGTGGAGATGGGCGGTGTTCAGCCGAATCCCACCCTTGAATTTGTACGCGAGGCGGTCAAGCTTGCCAAGGAGCGGCAGGTGGAGCTGATTTTGGCGGTGGGCGGCGGCAGCGTCATCGATTCCTGCAAATACACGGCCGCAGGCGCCTGCTACGACGGCGACCCCTGGGATTTCCCCACCCGCAAGGCGGTGGTGGAAAAGGCGTTGCCTGTCGGCACCATTCTTACCCTCTCGGCGGCAGGCAGCGAGATGAGCGCCTCGGCGGTCATCTCCAATGAGGAGCTGAAGATGAAGCGCGGCTTCGGCAGCCCCTTCAATCGGTGCCTTTTCTCTATCTGCAATCCCGAACTGACCTATACCGTCAGCCCCTATCAAACCGCCTGCGGCATCGTGGATATGATGGCGCATACCATGGAGCGTTATTTCACCGTCTGCCCCGATACCCCGCTGACCGATCGGCTGGCGGAAGGCTTGCTGAAATCGGTGGTGGAAGCAGGCAAGGTTGCGATGCAAAACCCCACCGACTATGAGGCGCGCGCCACCTTGATGTGGGCCTCCTCGCTGGCCCATAACGACCTGACAAGCTGCGGGCGGGATAACCTTTTGGCGGTGCATCAGCTGGAGCACGCCCTGAGCGGGGAGGATACCTCCATCGCCCACGGTGCAGGCTTGGCGGTGCTGTATCCCGCCTGGGCCAAATACGTATGGAAGCAAAATCCCGCGCGGTTCGCGCAGTTTGCCCGCAACGTCTGGGACGTGCAGGAGGACGACGATGCCCTTGCTGCAGAGGCGGGCATTGCGGCGATGGCGCAGTTCTTCAAGGAGATCGGTATGCCGCAAACGTTGCGGGAGTTCGGGATCACCGAGGCGCAGATTCCCGCCCTCGCCGAGCTTTGTACCTTCGGGCGCACCCGCACCGTTAAGAGCTATATCGAGCTGGATTATGACGTGATCTGCGCCATCTTCAAGCTTTGTTATTAAAAAACGGATTCCGAAAGGAATCCGTTTTTTTAATTAAAGTATCCTTTATAAGTGATCTTCAGATCACTCTTGGGGAAGAGATAGGCAAAGAGGTCGATGAAATAATCGTCGGTCATGCTGGCGATGTAGTCGGTAACCAATTGGTTTGGCTCGGTCTGCTCGTAGGGCATTGATCGGGCGTAGTGCGCCTGATTGACGTAGGCAATGTGGTGGGTGAAGATGGGGGAGGCGGTGTTGCCTTCCTTGAGGTCGGCCAGCAGGCGGGCATAGAGCTGCTGCATCATCGGGCGAATTACCTGATAGAGGGCTTGCTCCACCGCTTCGCTGCGGTAGATGCGGCCGTAGTTTTCCCGCTTGGCCGCCTGCAACGCTTCAAAGTGGGCGTTGTCCATTTGGATATAGGGCTTGCCGTAGCTGTGCTCCACGATGTTGACGGTGAGATTATTGATGATCTCGGCGTTGTAGATCCCCAAAACCCCGCCGCTGAACGCGCAGTTTTGCACCAGCTCGGCACGCTCGGCATCCTGCCGATCCTTGCCGAGATAGGCGATGATGTCGGCGATCCGCACCACGCATCCTTCGACGGTGCAGGGAACGAGCTTTTTGATCTGCTCGGGATCGCAATAGCAGCCCTCGATCTGTTGGTCGAAGGCTTCAAAGTCGGCAAGGGGCTTCGGCTGATAGAGGCTCTGCTCCATTTCGCCGTTGTGGGCGGCGATACCGTTTAAGGTCTGCAGGGTCACGTTGAGAGGATAGATCTCGCTGAGCACCCGCACCGAATGGATGTTGTGGGCAAAATGGCGGCCTGTTTCGGCGGCAAGCAGCTCATCCAAAAAGCGCTCGCCCGCATGGCCGAAGGGAGTATGGCCGATGTCGTGCCCCAGCGCAATGGCCTCGATCAGATCGCAGTTGAGGTTGAGCGCCCGCCCGATGTTGCGGGCGATGCGGGAAACTAACTGCACGTGCAAGCCGCGGCGGGTAATGTCGTCGTTTTTATAGAAGGAAAATACCTGCGTTTTGTCGGCATAGCGATTGTAGTAGGGGCAATGAAGAATTTTGTCGATATCCCGAACAAAGGCGGGGCGCAGCGCGCTGGATTGATCCCGCTCGCCGTTGCGCCGCAGGGCATCCTGATCGGAAAAGCCGACAGCAGGCAGCCTGCCGCTCGCGCGGTCGGAGAGCAGCTGCTGCTCCCGCTCGGCAGAGAGTTTTTCGTATTTGAGCATTGGAAATTCCTCCTTTGGCTCTATTATACCATAAAAACTGCAATAAAAAAAGAGTGCATTTGCACTCCGATCAATAAAATAGAAATGACCCTCAGCTGACGTAATCTTTCACCTTACATCCAAACTGAGGGTCATTTCTGTTCACTCTTAATGTCTAACATCTGGTTAACCTCTCTTTCTTATGGTCCGCAACCGCTCTTTGCTCACTTTCATCCCCTGCTGCAACGTTTTTGATGCTTTCTTTACAGCATCCTGCTTTTTACAATGTTTTGCGCGTTGAACTATTCGTTGCTGATCGGTTTCGGCCGGGTCCTTGGCTGCTCATCCTCAGGCACGATCTTCTGAAAGATCATCTATCTAACATTCATTATAGGAGAATTTCATCCTGCTCTTTCTTTTTTATTTTGCCTGATTTGGATCATGAGCATCCGCTCTTACCTGTACATGGGACTCACCTTTCCTTTCTTTGTCTATATAATAGCATAAGTTCCATCAACTTTCAATTCGCAAAATATACAAAATGTACAAATATTTTTTGGATAAAACACAGAAATTTCGATGGCGCATCGGATTTTTGTTGACAATGGGGGGAAAGGTATTATATAATAAATATGTTGGGTGTTATAAAACGGCACGGAAACAAGCGGGTTTCCGTGCTTTTTCATTCCGGAGGGAAAATGGACGAACGAGAACGTGCCGTAACGGTGGGAATCGATACCGAAGAATATGATTGCGCAAGCTCCTTGGCCGAGCTGAAGGCGCTGGCCGATACGGCGGGCGCCGAGGTTGTCGGCACGCTGACCCAGCGGCGGGAGAGCCTTGATAAGGCCACCGCCATCGGCAGCGGGCGGCTTTCGGAGCTGGCGGCCTTGGCCGAGGCGCAGGAGGCTGATCTGATCATCTTCGATCATGAGCTTTCCGCAACGCAGCTTCGTAATCTGGAGGATGCGCTGCCCTGCCGCGTTATCGACCGCACCATGCTGATTTTGGATATCTTTGCGGGGCGTGCCCGCTCGGCTGAAGGTCGGCTGCAGGTGGAGCTGGCGCAGCTGGAATATCTGCTGCCCCGCCAAGCGGGGATGGGCACCGAGCTTTCCCGTCTCGGCGGCGGAATCGGTACCCGCGGCCCGGGAGAAACCAAGCTGGAAACCAATAAGCGGCATATTCGCCGCCGCATTCAAGCCTTGAAGCGCCAGCTTGAAACGGTGGAAAAGCAGAGAAATCTGCGCCGTGCCCGCCGCAAGAAGGATCAGGTGCTGACCGTGGCGTTGGTGGGCTATACCAACGCGGGAAAATCCACCCTGATGAATCGGCTGACCGATGCGGGGGTTTGGGCGGAGGATCAGCTTTTTGCCACCTTGGATACCACCGCGCGGGCGCTTCGCCTGCCCGACGGCCGCACCGTTTTATTGGTGGATACCGTTGGTCTGGTGCGCCGCCTGCCCCATCATCTGGTGGAGGCCTTTCATTCCACCTTGGAGGAGGCCGCGCTGGCCGACGTGATTTTGAATATCTGCGATGCCTCTGCGCCCGATGCGGCCGAGCATCTTGCCGTTACGCGGGAGCTGCTGGAGCAGCTGGGCTGCGCCGATCGCCCCATCATCACCGTTTATAATAAGTGCGATCGGGCGGGAACGCCGCTTCATCTGCAGGTGGGGGATCCGAATGCGGTTTGGATCAGTGCTTTGCAGGGCGGCGGGATCGGTATTTTGCTGGATGCCATTGCGGCCGCATTGCCGAAGGATCGAAAGCGGGTTACGCTGCTGCTCCCCTTTGCGCAGGGCGGCTTGGCAGAGCGCTGCCGCCGCGAGGGGGCGGTGGAAGCGGAGGAGTATACCGCAGAGGGCTTGAAAATGACCGTTACCCTCGGCGGGAAGACGCTGCGGGAGGCAGAACCTTATATTATATAAAAAAGAGGCTGTAAAAAAAACTCACGTTTTTTTACAGCCTCTTATCTTATTGTTGAACAGGGGGGAGCTGCGCTGTACCATATTGGCGGTTGTACTTAAAGAGCAGATAAACCTGCGTATTGTTGCTGGCGCCGAAGCCGCCCAAGGCCAGTGAGCCGCTCTGGCCGCGCTGGTGCACACCGCCGTTGCGGGCGATCACGGTGGCGCCGGGGTTCTGCGCCCGCCATTGATTGACCAGCGTATCGGTATTGGTGCAGGTAAGGCCGAATTTGCTCAGCGAAACCATGCCGTATTGGTTGATATTATTGCCGTTGAGCAGCTCGTATTCGATGGAAACGGCCTCTAAAACGTATTTATTTACCATCATGCCGCCTGCGCTGCGCAGATGGATCTGCGCCTTTACGTTGGCCACCCGCGGATAGGTGGCGAACCATTGATTGACGTTGGCGATGAAGACGTCTTCCTTCATGCTCCCGCGTTGAAAGGTTTGCTGATAGACCTTCACCTGCTTTTTACCGCAGGCGTGGCAGAAAACAGCGCCCTCTGCCAGCTCGGTTGAGCAAAACATACATTGAGCCACAATGATCCCTCCTTACATTCGGGGCGGCGGGGTGAAGCCGCCCGCCTCGGTGGATTGCTCCGGTGAGGGCGTATCGGGCTGCACGTTAACAGCGGCCTGCTGCTGCGGCATTTGGCTTTGCTGCATGGCATCGCTCGTGGGATAAGCGGCACCGTAATTGTTTGAAGGAACATAGAAGGAGGCGTTTTGACTGCCTTCTTTTCGCCCTGCGATGCGGGTAATAATGACTGCGATCACAGCGATCAAGATGATGCCGATGATAGGGAAGATTAAAAGAGATGACATTGCCATATGTAGTCCTCCTTACATTTGGGGCGGCGGGGTGAAGCCGCCGTTGGACTCGTTTTGTTGCGAGGGCTGCTGCGGGGCGTCGTTCATGCCCGGCGGCGGGGCAAAGCCGTTGTTTTCGCCCGTTGAATAAACATCGGGCTGTTGCTGCGCTTGGGTGAAGGTTTTGAAGGCCTCGGATGCTTTTTTGTGCTGCTTATGCACCACCGAAGCAACCACGGCAAAAATGCAGATCACAACGCCGAAGATGAGAATAAAGGGCAGGTATTTTGCAATCTTGGAAAAAAACGAAAACTCATAAACCTGACCGGTCTCGCCGTTTTCATAGATGATAACGTCGCTGATATCGGCATCGGGGAGGCCGCTGTCCTTCAGCAGGGTAATTTCGGTCAGCTTGATGGTTTCCACCTCGCCGAAGCAATTGGGAACGAACAGCATGCAGCTGCCGTTTCCGATGTTGATATCCCCCGAAAAGCTGATGACGTCGGAATAGGTGCCTTTATTGGTCTTCACAACCACCGAGCAGCTGTTGACCCAGCCGAAGGAAAGGCGGCTGCCGGTTCGGTTATCGTATTCAAGCGCAATTTCCAAGCCGTCTTCGGTCTCCTGCAGACCGACTACGGTGAAATTGAACTGACCGTCCTCGGGCGTTTCGGCGAAGGCAGGCACAAGCAGCGTTGAGAGTATCAGCAGCATCAGCGTTGCCGCAGCCAACCGTCGAAGGATTAAGGTTGCGTGTTTCATGGATGGATTCCCCTTTTGTTCTTTGTGATAAAAATATCATATCACGAATAAAGGAGAAAAGCAAGAAAAAACCGAAGGCGATCGCCTTCGGTTTTTTCAGCGTGTCAAAAAACTATCTATTATTTTGACACGCCGGGAGACTGATTAAAAAAGAGTGCCGAATTCGTCGAAATGATCCCGATCGCGTATGTGATACGCTGAGCGGTCATTTCGGCGGATAGCAGAAAAATTCCAATCAAAATCCGCATCACGATGCGGATTTTTTCCTTATAAAATGAACAAGGAGAAAGAGTAGACTTCCTTTCTCCTTGCAATCATTAATATTGGCACATACTTTAGGTTTTGCCTATTTTTCTGCGGTCGGTGCCTTTTTTGACAGTCTGATTTAGGTTTAGTGGCTGACCGTCAGCACAACCTTGCCGACGTTTTTGCCCTTATAAAGGATATCCTGAGCGGCTTCGGCCTCCTCGATGGGGAGCACCTGATAGATGGTGGGCTTGACCTCGCCGGTTGCAACCTTCGGCCAAACGTCCCGAACCAGGCTGGCCAGAATTTGCGCCTTGACGGCGGGGGTGCGGGAGCGCAGGGTGCTGCCGATGATCCGCACGTTGCGCACGTAGATGTTTTTGAGATCAATGGTGGTCTTGGTGCCTGCCAGCGCTGCGATCATGATCCAGCGGGCGCCGTGGCGCAGATAATGGATGCATTCGCCCATGATCTCGCCGCCCAGGCAGTCGATGGCAACGTCGACGGGATGGCCTGCATCCAGCTCTTCCTTCAGCACTTCAGCGATATTTTCTTTGGTGGTCACGACCACACGGTCGGCGTTAAGATGCTTGATGTTGGCGGCGATCTCGTCGGTCAAAACGGTGGTAATGACCCGAACGCCGAAGGCCTTGGCCATCGGGATGATGACGCTGGCCAGACCGCTGGCACCTGCGTTCATCAAAAGGGTATCGCCCTCCTTGATGCCGCCCTCGATAAAGAGGTTGAGGTAGGCGGTGGCAAAGGCCTCGGGGATGGCGGCGGCCTCAACCATCGAGCAGTTTTCGGGCACCGGCATCAGCATATCGTATTTAACGTTGGCATATTGAGCGTAACCGCCGCCGCCCAGCAGGGCGCAGACCTTATCGCCGATCTTCCAATCGGATTTCTTAGCAGCCTCCTCGCCGATCTCGGTGATGGTGCCGGCGATCTCCAAGCCCATCCATTCGGGGCAACCCGGGGGAGGGGGATAGTCGCCCTCCCGCTGCATCAGGTCGGCGCGGTTGAGGGCCGCGGCTTCGATCTTCACCATGCAGTCCTCAGGACCGCAGATGGGATCGGGAACGTTATCCCAACGCAGAGATCTGTCGTCGTTCACTAAAATTGCTTTCATTATTTATTCTCCTTTTTTGCAACATTCTAATACGGTTTTGTAAAGCGTTAATTCATAGTCAAGGGTGAAGGGGTTTTGCTTCTCGCCCCGTACGTAGGAGGCGAAGGCGGCCATCATGGAATCGTAGCGGTCGACCTTTTCGCATTCGGTATAGGGCTCTTGCACGTTCCAGCCTTCGGAGGTGCAGATTTTGCGGCCGGCGACCAGCAGCTCGCCGTCG
>JAFQKO010000042.1 GCA_017396865.1 Clostridia bacterium
AAAGCACTTAAAAATCAGGCATTTTTGTGTCAGACAAAGCGAAAGACCACGGTAACGCTGTCGCGTACCGTGGTCTTTTAATGCAGTATTGGCGCAAAAAGGGCGATTTTTAAGCGGATTATCACTATGGCACACCGCCCTATGCGGTGGCCTTGGCCATCCAGCGTCACGCCCGAAACGTTCAGCTCGACGGGCTTTTGCAGATAAAGATCGGCGGTCAGGGCGAGGGTGATGGGTCTGCCCTCCCCTGCGGCACGGAATTCCCGCACCGCCGCCAGCGCCTGCTCCAATGCGGCAGGGCTTTCAATATAAAAAACAGAGGTTTGTTCAAACGGGTTCATAGCAGCATCTCCTTTTTTAAAAATATACCATTCTTTTCTTGATATTTCAAGCCAAAGCCTATATAATAGGGACAAAGATTTAAAAAGGAGCTGAACGCTATGGCAATCGTTACCATCGTCGGCGCAGGCATGATGGGCTCTGCGCTGGCTTTTCCCGCCCGTGAAAACGGGCATACCGTCCGCCTGGTGGGCACCCATCTCGACCGCGAGATCATCGACGCCTGCAAGGCGACCGACCGCCATCCCAAATTCACCCGCGATTTCCCCGCGGGGCTGGAATATTATCAAATTGAAGAGCTGGAGACCGCCCTCAAGGATGCCGACATGGTGATCGGCGGCGTTTCCAGCTTCGGCGTCGATTGGTTCGGCGAGCAGATTTTGCCGAAGATCGACGAAAAGACCCCCATCCTGACCGTTACCAAGGGCTTGATGGACACCGAGGAGGGCAAATTGCTGACCTATCCCGACGTTTGGGCGGCGCAGCTTGCAAAAAAGGGGCTGGTCCGCAACCTCAACGCCATCGGCGGCCCCTGCACCAGCTATGAGCTGGTTGCCCACGACCAGACCGAGGTGGCCTTCTGCGGCAAGGATATGGAAACCCTGCAATTTTTAAAGTCGGTTATGGCGACCGATTATTACCACATCAGCCTCACCACCGACGTTACCGGTATCGAAAGCGCCGTTGCCCTCAAGAACGGCTATGCCCTCGGCATCGCCCTGACCATCGGCGTAAACCAAAGGAATTTCGGGCTCGACAGCGAGCTGCATTTCAACTCTCAGGCCGCCGTTTTCGGGCAGGCCGTTAAGGAAATGTATCGTCTGCTGGCCTATCAGGGCGCAGCTACGCTGGAGAATATGTCGGTGGGCTACGGCGACCTCTACGTGACCGTATACGGCGGCAGAACCCGCCTGGTCGGCATCCTGCTGGGCAGAGGGCTCAGCATCGACGAGGCTAAGGCCGAGCTCAACGGCGTAACGTTGGAATCCCTCGTTGTTGCCGAGCGGGTTGCCCGCGCCATCCGCAAGGCCGCCGCACTCGGCAAGGCCGATCTTGCCGATTTCCCGCTGCTGACCCACGTAGACGAGATCATCACCCAAAGAAAGCCCGTCGATATCCCTTGGGAACAGTTTACGTTTTAATGGGGTAACCTATGCCCCTCCATGATGTGCGCCGATATTTTGGCGATGAAGGAGACCCTTGCCGCCTTCGAGCGGAGCTGCTCCTCAAGGATATCTCCACCGTGAAAAACGATCCCGCCCGCCTTTGGCGCTGGGCAGAGATCGCCGCCGAGGAGACAGCTTCCTTCTAAAATTATATGCCCCGCGTGCCAAATCGGCACGCGGGGCATTTTTAAACATTACTCTCCGTATACATCCTTCTTTGCATTCCCGAACGTAAAGGCATCGTTGAGGAGAGCGTAGTATTTTTTCGGGGTGGTGAGCATCCAGGAGGCGGACATAAAGCCCGCGATCCCCTTGGGATCGGCGAACCGTTTGGTGGCGGTCATCAGCTCTTTATTGTTAAGGTGCCAGCTCCAGGTAGAGCCGGTGGGCACCAGATCATAGCCGAGCTTGGAATAATCGCGGATGAATTTCGCGATGGGATATTGCTCGCAGGCATCGGGGCGATTGCGCAAAAAGTCGTAGTACCA
>JAFQKO010000043.1 GCA_017396865.1 Clostridia bacterium
ATTGTAACACTTTTTATGTAAAATGCAAGTTGATATTGAAAAATCCTCCCATTATGATATAATAAAATCATAAAATCAAAAATGAGGACAACCATGAAATCAGTTACCCTGCGTGCATATGCAAAAATAAATTTAAGCCTCGACGTGGTGGGCAAGCGGGAGGATGGCTACCATCTGCTGCAATCGGTCTTTCAGGGCATCTCCCTTTACGACAACGTAAAGGTGACCCGTGAGGAGGGCGACGGCGGCATCACCGTCCGTTGCAATCTGCCCTATATCCCCACCGACGAACGCAACATCGTTCATAAGGTTGCTACCGCCTTTTTCAAGGCGGCGGGAATCGACCGCTATCAAATCACCATCGAAATGGAAAAATTCATTCCCACAGGTGCAGGGATGGGCGGCGGCAGTGCCGACGGCGCGGCGGTGTTCTCGGCCCTCTGCCGTCTTTACGACCGCCCCTTCCCCCTTGAACAAGCGATTCAACTGCTGACCCCCATCGGAGCAGATATCCCCTTCTTTTTATACAGCGGCACCATGCTGGCCGAAGGGGTGGGCGAGATTTTGACCCCCGCCCCCGCCATGCCCGATTGCTGCATCGTTTTGGCAAAGCCGCGGGCAAGCGCCTCCACCAAAGAGATCTTCGGCAAGCTTCACGAGGTGGGCATTCCCCGCCATCCCGATACCCAAGGGGTGCTCCGTGCGCTGGAGCAAAAAGATCTCCGCGCATTGGCGGCGGCCACCGGCAACGTTTTGGAAAATGCCACCATTCCCCTCTGCCCGCGGATCGGCTATCTGAAAGAGCTGCTCGCCAATCAAGGGGCGATCCTCTCAATGATGACCGGCAGCGGCTCCACCGTTTTCGGCTTGTTTGAAAACGAAAAGGCCGCCCGCAAGGCGATGCGGGTTCTGCGCCATCAAAACGAGACCGTCTTTATGGCGCATCCCGTCTGCCGCCCGATGAAAACAGAATAAAACGAGCCGTCTTGCGACGGCTCGTTTTTTATTCTGTTATTTTCGTTCGCCGCAGCTGCAGCAGCTTTTGCCGCATTTTCCGCTATCGGGGCACCCGATGCATTTCTTGCCGCTCTTTTTCGCATGGATGATATAGCCCAGCGAGCCGCCGACAATTGCCAGCAAAACGGCGATGATAATCATATTTTCAATCATGAAATTACCACCTTACTTGGCGGCCGCAGCCGCCTTTTTCAGTTCGTATTCCGCCTTCAGCTTGCTTCTGTTGTGCAGGCCGATCAGAATGATCATGGTAGCCATCGCAGCGATGGCGATCAAGCCGCCGAGGAAGGGCATCAGCTCAAAAGCAGCGGGCGCTACGATCAGGGTACCGATCTGGTAGACCAGATAAGCCGCCGTGAAGCCGACGCTGATCTGCAGGCCGATACCGCCCCAGAGCCATTTAGCGCTCTTCATTTCGGCGTTCATGGCACCGATCGCCGCAAAGCAGGGCGGAGTAAAGAGATTAAATACCAGGAAGGCCAAGGCCGCAACCGCACCGAGATTCATGATCCCGGGAATGGAAGCAGCACCTTCCACAACCTCCAAGCCCTCTTCGGCATCCATCAGATGGGTAAAGCCATAGCAGGTAGCCAGCGTACCGACCACACACTCCTTGGCGATAAAGCCGGTGATGGCGGCGGCGGCAAGCTGCCAAGCGGCCACGCCAACGATGGGCACCAGCAAATAAGCGATCGGCCCGCCGATGCTTGCCAAAATGGATTGGGAGGGATCCTCCACTGCCTTAAAGCTCCAGCTGAAGTTTTGCATGATGTAAACAACGAAGTTGCAGACCAAAATAATGGTTCCGGCCTTAACGATATAGGCCCAACCACGACTGCACATCGACTTGATCGCACCCCAAAGGCTGGGGAGCTTATATTCGGGCAGCTCAATGATAAAGAAGGATTTTCTGTGCTTATAGCCGGTGAGCCAATTGATCAGCAGGGCGCAGAGGAAGATGATCAAGATGCCCGAGAAATACATCAAAGTGCTGACCCAGCCTGCACCGGGGAAGAAGGAGCCGACAAACAGCGCGATCACAGGGATCTTGGCGCCGCAGGGCATAAAGGGCGCCAGCATGGCGGTGGCACGGCGCTCCCGCTCATTGCGGATGGTGCGGCAGGCCATAACGGCGGGGATGGCACAGCCGGTGCCGATCACAAAGGGGATCACCGACTTACCCGACAGGCCGACCCGCTTAAAGATGGGATCCAACACAACGGTAGCGCGTGCCATATAGCCGCAATCCTCCAGCAGGGCGATCATGAAATACATCACCATGACCAAGGGCAGGAAGCCGACCACGGCGATCACGCCCTCCAAAACGCCCTCCAGCAGAACCTCCTGCAGGAAGGGATGGGCGCCGCTGATCCAGCCTGCAACGGCATCCTTGAACATCCCGAGCCATTCGGTCAAATGATCGGCCAGCCAGGGGCCGAGCCATGCCTGGGAGATCTGGAACACCAGATACATCACCCCTGCAAACAACAGCAGGCCGACAATAGGGTTGGTCAAAACCGCGTCGATCTTATCGCCGACGTTGCGCTCCTTGGTGAGCACCTTGCGGGTTTCTACCTGCTTTACGATCTCGTTTACAAATGCGAAGCGCTTTTTATCCTCTTCGATCACCGCTTCCTTATCGGTCAGATCCACGTCTGCCTGCAGATAGGGGGCGGTTTGCTCCTTGCCGACAACCTCCAGCGCCGCTTTAATGACCAGCTCCAGATCGTCATGCTTGCTATCGTTGGAAACCGTTTCGATCACGGGGCAGCCCAACTTTTCGGAAAGGGCGGCCGCATCGATCTTATTCTCCTTCTTGGCGTTGATGTCGCTCTTATTCAGCGCAACGACCATCGGAATGCCCAGCTCCAGAAGCTGAGTGGTAAAGAAGAGGCTGCGGCTCAGGTTGGTCGCATCCACGATGTTAACAATTACGTCGGGATTCTCGTTCTTTACATACGCACTGGTTACGCTCTCCTCCGAGGTGAAGGGCGACATGGAATAGGCGCCGGGCAGGTCGACGGCGATCAGCTCCTCACCGTCGGTAAAGGCCTTTCTGATCATGCCCTCTTTCTTTTCCACGGTAACACCTGCCCAGTTGCCGACCTTCTCGTTGCGTCCGGTCAGCGCATTATACATGGTGGTCTTACCGCTGTTGGGATTGCCTGCAAAAGCAATTCTCATTTGTATTTCCTCCTGTTCATAATTTACAAAACCTGAAAATTAACGGTTAGCGCACGCTAACTTACGGGGGTAAAAATAAGCCGCCCTGCGGCTTATTTTAAATAATAATGGCGTCCGCCAACTGCTTATCAATGTTGTATCTGCCGTCCTTGATGGAAACGGTGCAGCTTCCGCGGCGATGGGAGATCACCGTGATCGGCTCGCCGGCATAGCACCCGAGCGAAAACAGGAATGCATCCAGCTCCTCATCATCGGTTTCAATGCGACTGATGATATATTCTTTTCCTTCAATGGCTTCTCTCAGCGTCATGAAACGTATCCTCCGTTAATTAGCCTATGCTAACCGATACACATTATATCACTCGAATTTGAAAAGTCAACCGTTTTTTGGAAAAATTTTGTGATTTGTCAAAAAAACGCATGCATTTTTTTATTTCCCACTCCTATTTTATGCAAATAGACGAAAGACGGCCAAATCCACTTGAAAAATCGATCGATTCGTGATATCCTATTATTATTAAGAAAAAAAGCAGGTGATTTTATGGCGATCCAGGAATCCGGCGAGATGTATCTGGAAACCATTTACGTATTATCTAAAAAGAGCAAAGACGTTCATTCGGTGGATGTGGGCGAGCATATGGGCTATTCCAAGCCCAGCGTCAGCCGTGCGATCGGTCTTTTGAAGAAGGCGGGCTACGTGATCATGGAAAAGGACGGTGCCCTTACCCTCACCGCGGAGGGCAAAAAGATCGCCGAAAAGATCTATGAGCGCCATACGGTGCTGACTGCCTTTTTAGTGCGGCTGGGGGTGGATCCCGCCATCGCGGCCGAGGATGCCTGCAAGCTGGAGCACGATATCAGTGACCAATCCCTCGAAGCCATTAAGCGATTTACAGAGCAATAAAAAAAGACCCGACGGGGTCTTTTTTTATTGCTCTTCGATCAAATTGGCAATTCTGCGCAGCCCCTCTAAAAAGCGGGATAAGATCTGCTCGAAATCAAGCTGCTCGTAAACGGTATAATAGCCGTCGTAAAATCGCACCAAGCTCTGATCCTCGGCAATCGCCATCGCCGCATAGGTTGCGGCCAGCTCGGCAGCGGTTTTGCCCTCTTTTTTGGCGCAGATCCTTCCGCCCGGCTCCAGGCAGAGCTTTTCTCGGCCGTAGGCCGTTTGCGCCAGCTCGGAAGCAATTTTCGTCCAATTGATCGCCCCGTCAAAGGGCGCAACGTGCAGATCAAAGCCGGGGATGGAATCATGAATATGAAGCGCTCCCAGCCGATCGCCGTAGTTCTTCAGATAGGTGCCGAAAAATTCGGTGTCGGTGGCCATGCCGATATCATGCCCGCTGTCGTAGCAATAGCGCACATTGGGGCTTTGGAGACGTTTCATTGCATAGTCCAGATGATCGGAGGCACGGGTATTCTCCAGGCAAAGGGTGAAGCCGCACCGCTCGGCGCAGGCAACCATCCGCTCAAACCGCCGCAAGCCCGCAGGATTCGGCGGCGGCAGCTCGCTTCCGTAGGTTACGTGGGCAATGCCGACCTTAATGCCGAGGGCGGCACTTTTTTCGATCTGCTCGCAATAGCGGTCAACGATCTCGTCGCCGCGCGCATCCTCCACCCAAAGCAGGCTGGAGCGCCGTGCATTTAAATGAACGTTTTCGATGGGCAGACCGATCTTTCGGCAATAGGCCGCGCCCTCCTCCAATTCTTCATAAGAGAGCGCAACAAAATCAAAGCCGACCTGCTTGATACTGTCCAGTTTTTCCAGAAGGGATAGGTTTTCATGGTTAAAGGGATAGGTTCCGAATTTCATTATATCACCGCCTTGAACGTATTATAGCACACATTAAAAAAAGTCGCAAGAAAAAACTAAAGCGTTGACCTCCCGTTTGAAATATGTTATATTTTTTAAAAAACAGAAAGGAGTCTAAGCCATGCATACGTTGAAAACGTCTGCCTATGCCTTAACGATTGACGAGCGGCAAGCCCTGATCACCTACACGACCGAATCTGCATCCTACCGCTTGGCAGGGCCTGTATTCGAAATAAACGGTGTGCCGACGACGCCGCAGTTTTCATCGATAAAAAAGGTCTATGAAAAAAAGCTCAACGACGCCGTTTGCGAGCATGCCTATGATGCCGTTTATGAGGCCTATCCCTGCCTCACTCTACGGCTGACCTTGCGCACGGCTGATCCGTCTCCGATCGTAAAATTCAAATACGCACTGATCGGCGACGGCAGCTTGATGCTGACCAAAGCCGACGGCGAGCGGTTGGACTACTGCTCCCTCCGAATACCGGACGGAAACGCTTTGACCGAGGTGCGCTTTTCGGAATTCAATGAGATGCTGCACAGCTTTTGCATGAACGAGATCTCCGTTCCCGAAAGCTATTTTACCCATGAATTTGCGGTGATGGGCCCGCTCTTGGCGGCAACCGACTCCAACAACAGTTATCTGCTCGCCTATGAACACGGCTCCCAATATCCGGATGCCTTTGTTCAGTTTCGTTTCCTGCCGGATCGCACCGTCACCCTTTCCGCGAAAAAGGGTAACTATCTTGCAGGCACCGTGCTTGAGCGCGAGGCCTTTGAAACCA
>JAFQKO010000044.1 GCA_017396865.1 Clostridia bacterium
AGGCAAGCTGAAGCCCGACTCAGTCGTGATTGAGCCCACCAGCGGGAATACGGGTATCGGCCTTGCCATGGTGGCAGCCATCCGCGGCTATCTCGCGATCATCGTGATGCCCGATACCATGTCGGTGGAGCGGCAAAAGCTGATGACCGCCTATGGCGCTGAATTGGTGCTTACCCCCGGTAAGGAGGGAATGAAGGGCGCCATCGCCGAGGCCGAGCGGCTGGCAAAGGAACTGCCGAATGCGCTGATCCCCGATCAGTTTGCCAATCCCGCAAACCCCGAGGCCCACTATCGAACCACCGGCCCCGAGATCTGGCGCGATACGGCAGGGAAGGTGGATGTCTTTGTGGCCGGCATCGGTACCGGCGGCACCGTCAGCGGTGTCGGTCGGTATTTGAAGGAGCAAAATCCCGCCGTTCGGGTGATCGGTGTGGAGCCCGCCTCCTCGCCGTTGCTCTCTCAAGGGAAGGCAGGGCCGCACGGTCTGCAGGGAATTGGCGCGAATTTCGTTCCCGCCGCGTTGGATACCAAGATTTATGATGAGCTGATCACCGTCACCGAAGAGCAGGCCTTTGCGGCAGGCAGAGCGGTGGCGAAGCAGGAGGGCTTGCTGGTTGGCATCTCCTCGGGTGCGGCATTGCACGCCGCAATGGAGCTTGCCAAGCGCCCCGAATATGCGGGTAAAACCATCGTTGCCCTGCTCCCCGATCTGGGCGATCGCTATCTTTCTACTTCGTTATTTGAATAATAAAAGGTCGAGATGTAATCATCTCGACCTTTTTGTTTAGTTGTTTATGCCATGATGGAAGGTGGGTGAGGTCATGTCGCAGGCCTTGAAGGTGTAGCCGTTGTCCAATCCCCATTTGATGACCTCTTCCACAGCCTTTACGCTGTAGAGCTTAATGTCGTGCTGCAGTACGTTGGATACCGAGCGGGCGGCAATGCCGTTCTTAATATTTTTTGCCACCTGCGAGGAGGTGGTTGCGCCGCCGGCGTCGTTGCTGTCCACGTTCCAATCGAAGTAGCGGAAGCCCTTCTCGGTCACCGCTTGGGTCAGGCGGGTCATGATCCCCTTGTTGAAGGAGCTTACGCGGTTGGAGCTTCCGCCGGGAAAACGCATCAGATAGGTGGGCTTTCCGGTCTGCTCAATGATAATGTCCTGAACGATCTGTTGGTCGGCGAAGAAAGCCTCCTCGCTGGCATAGATCTTTTTATAGGTGTGGGATGCGGTGTGGATGCCGATTGCGTGCCCTTCGGCCGCCATGCGGGCGAGCAGATGGTTGTAGTTGGGCTTGTTGGTAACGAAGAAGGTTGCCTTCACGTTGTATTTCTTCAAAATGTCCAGCAGCTGTGCGGTGTAGGGGCCGGGGCCGTCGTCGAAGGTCAGGTAGATGGTCTTGTTGCCGGGCTGTACCGTGTTTTCGTCCACAACGCCGGGCTTGGAGCCGGAGGGCTTTTGTACAACGGGCTTTTCTTTAACGGTCACGGTGCGCTCGGCAGAGGCGGGATTGCCGCTGCTGTCCTTCACCGTGTAGGTCAGGGTGTAGTCGCCAACCTTCTTGGTGTCCACCTCGCCTGCAACGGTTACGCTCTTGGTCAGGTCGCCGTCGTAATTGTCGGTGGCAACGTAGCCGGGCTCTTCGAAGGCCTCGCCTTCGGTAACGGTGATTTTCTTCTCACCCTTCAAGGTTAGAATAGGGGGCGCGGTGTCGATGATGGTGACCGTCCGCTTTGCCTCTGCGTGGCGGCGGGTTTCTTTGGCGGAGTAGGTAAGGGTGTAGGTGCCCAATGTGGTTTCGTCAACTGTGCCCTCTGTGGTCACCTCAAGGGCTCGCCCGTCGGAAAGATGCCAGCGGCCCTTTAACAGCGCTGTGGCACCCTCTTCCTTGTATTCATCGCCGTATTCCAGCGTCAAATGCTCTGCTCCGTTGAGGGTCAGCTCAATATGATAATTATTGAAATATAAAAAGCCAACCGTAAGCAATGCCAGCAGCAAAATCGATCCCGCAACGATCAGCGTGATCATCAATGCTTTTCGTTCTTTAAACATCCTGAAACTCCTTTTGTTTTTTTAAATATTATACCTTATATTTTTAGTATAATCAAGCATAAAAATAAGCACAGAACCTACAATGACGAAAACCGTAATCTCTCAAAGAAAGGGGGGAATGGCTATCCATCGATTACTTATGCTGCGCCGGTTATACTCAATGGAAAAAAGGCGTATGTTGCAGTTTGCGTACTGCATGGTGACAAGCATAGAGCCCATGGTATATGTGTCGTAAATACTGATGGAGAACGGTTTAAATTAGATAAAATTAAAAAAGATGCAACGATCACAAGTGAAGGCGCTATTGCCGTAGAGGCAGTAGTGGCACAGCACAGCCGTGATGTTACATCTGAAAAAATTTTACCACAACAAAAACGCATTGTCAACCGTGAAATTAAAAAGGAGCGAGGTGCCAATTTCAATCAAGATTTCACCAAAGAAGTCGTGGGTCGTCTCGCGGTAGCGCTGAATCCGTATCGGTTGGCATGAATGCGCAGATTAAACGTAGCGTGAATAATGAGCCGGTCATTTGGATTGATAATGATATTCTGAAAGGAAGTGCGCTCCCGGATCATCAAACCGTTGCGAACTATATCGGTCAACATATTGGCGAGGTATATACCATATGATTTGGTGTCGATAAAAAAGAATGCCGCCGTCACCATTGATCTCACAAAAAAGGAGACCAGTCCTGCGAAGCAGGCCAGCAACAGCGGTAATTCTAATGGTATTATACGCAATTCTTCGCAAAATGTCAACAGCAATTCTAAAAATACGTCCAACGGTATAAACCAAAAGAAATCATGCTTTGTGTGGGATTTGTGTATTAGATGGAGAGGGAAAACGTGCAAAACTAAATAATGAAATAGACATATCATCTACAAGGGAAGGAGCTTCGGCTTTGAAGGCTGAAGTTGCACGACCATTCGATGATATGTCTAATGACATCATACCACAACAAAAGCGCAATGTCAACTATGAAACTAAAAAGGAGCGAGGTGCCAATTTCAATCAAGATTTCACCAAAGAAGTCGTAGATCGTTTGGCGGCGGCGCTGAATCCGTATCGGTTGGCAATGAATGCGCAGATTGACCGGCAGGGCGTGCAACGGATGGAGGAAAAAATCGTCGACGAATTATTGAGCGACGATGAATTTAAGTACACCTCGAGCGAGCAGGTTGCCGAAGAAAACGGCGGCGCAGATTTCTCCAAGACCTTTGACAACATGACGCCGGATGAACGGCAGGTGCAGAACAGCAACATTGTTGTTACGCTGTTTCAAACCGATACAGAATATATTAGTTAGCTTTTACGTGGATGGAGAATATATTGTTCCTGTTCAGTTTGAAATAAAGAAGCAAAAGAATAGAGTTAGCAATTTGTACATGACTGTTGCGCTTAAAAAAATAGAAGCTGACGTCATGGGTGCAGGGCGGAAAAAAGGAAAATTCCGAGCCGTACCTGTTATCAGCTTCAATATTAGTATATCCAAGTTTTTTGAAAATGTCAAATGGCAAATTAATTTTTCGCTTTAGTGTTCATATTTTCTTTCGCAGTTTTAATGGATGTAATCAGCATTCTGCGAATTACGCCGCAATCGTGCAAAATGGCTTTTGAATCCATATCGGAGAGAATATTGGCTTTTTGTGCGATTTCTAACCAGTATTCGGTTTCATAGCATTCTTTGAGGGATATTTGCAGCTTTGATATAAAATCCGCTCTGCTATGAGCATATTTTGCTTCGCGAATGTTCGCTCCAATGCTTGTCCCGCTCCGTTCGAGCTGATTAGATAAGGAATAATGGCCTTTGATTGTATCTGTTAAATTTAAGATACGAATAGCAAATTCGGTGGAAATATCTGCAAGCTTATTTTCGGACATTGTAATCACCTCGCATAACATTATAACATAACTGATTTATTATTTCAATGAAATCGCGCAAGGCGCGATGAAATCCTCGCATCGCTCGGATGAAATCTGCCGGAGCAGATGAAATTAAATCCGTCCCGATCTCCCGACGAAGTCGGATATCATCACAAAGTGATTTCATCGATCGAAGATGGATTTCACCCGTCCAAAAGGACGGATTTAGTTGAAAATAAACAGCCTTTGTCTTTCGACAAAGGCTGTTTATTTTCTGGTGGAAGTTAACGGGCTCGAACCGCTGACCCTCTGCTTGTAAGGCAGATGCTCTCCCAGCTGAGCTAAACTTCCACATATGGTGACCCGAACGGGAATCGAACCCGTGATACCGCCGTGAAAGGGCGGTGTCTTAACCGCTTGACCATCGGGCCAAATGGTGGTGGCGCTAATTGGATTCGAACCAATGACACTGCGGGTATGAACCGCATGCTCTAGCCAACTGAGCTATAGCGCCGCATAAGGACCGTGAATAATAATACAATAAAAGATTTGATTTGTCAACACTTTTTTTGAAAAAATTTGATTTTTATTTCGTGTTTGTTTATCCTAAAAATAAAAGAATAAAAGGTAGGGATCATTATGGAACAGCAAGAAAAGAAAAACGAAAGCGGCGATCTGGAGCAGCTTTTGGAACTGGGGATCGCCGAGAACGAAAACGGAATCCAAGTGCTTTCGGTGATCGGTCAGGTCGAGGGTCATTTCCTTGCGCCCGAGCAAAATAAAACGACGAAATACGAGCACCTTCTGCCGCTTTTGGTGGCGATGGAGGAGAGTAAGGAGGTCAAGGGTGTTTTGATCCTCCTCAATACCATGGGTGGGGACGTGGAGGCGGGGCTCGCCATTGCCGAGCTGATCGCGTCGATGGAAACGCCCACCGTGTCGTTGGTGTTGGGCGGCGGTCATTCCATCGGGGTTCCGCTGGCCTGCGCCGCGCAGCGCTCCTTTATTGTGCCCACCGCCACCATGACCCTTCATCCTGTTCGCGCCACGGGTACCATTATCGGC
>JAFQKO010000045.1 GCA_017396865.1 Clostridia bacterium
CCCGGCACCGAGGGCTGGCTGCCCACCATCGAGGCGATCGCCAAGATCGGTAAGGTTGCCGCCGAGAAGGGTCTGACCCTGCTCTATCATAACCACGATTTCGAGTTCACCAAGGTCGACGGCGAGTATGGCTTGGATATGCTCTATCGCATGGTTCCCGCCGAATATCTGCAGACCGAGCTGGATACCTGCTGGGTCAATGTCGGCGGCGAGGTTCCTGCCGACTACATCCGTAAGTACGACGGCCGCTGCCCCGTTGTTCACCTCAAGGATTTCTATCGCGAGACCGTAGATGCAGATGAGCCCCTCTATGAGCTGATCGGCATCAAGAGCGAAGAAAAGAAGCCCAAGAAAAAGAACTTCGAGTTCCGTCCCTGGGGTAAGGGCTTGCAGGATTTCCCTGCCATCCTGAAGGCATCCGAAGCCGCAGGCGCCACCTGGGTGGTTGTTGAGCAGGATAATCCCAGCATGGAGAAAACTCCGATGGAGTGTGCTGAGATCAGCATCAATTATCTGAAGTCCATTATGTAACAAAGTAACGGCGCGGTCATTGACCGCGCCGTTTTCGGGAGAATTATGGTTTTATACAGTAGCATTATCAACGGAATCGTGATCATCGTCGGTGCGCTGATCGGCGTCCTTTTGAAAAAGGGGTTGCCCGAGCGCATCAGCAGCGGGGTGATGCAGGGGATGGCGCTCTGCGTTCTCGGCATTGGCATCACCGGCCTGCTGGACGGCGAAAACTTTTTGATCTCCATCCTCTCCATCGCCCTCGGCGGTGCGGTGGGGCATTGGATCGATCTGGACAAGTATCTCAATCGCTTCGGCGATTTCATGCAGCGCAAGCTCACCAAGAACGAGAGCGGCTCCACCTTCTCGGAGGGGTTTGTTTCGGCCTCGCTGATGGTTTGCGTCGGCGCAATGGCCATCACCGGTGCGCTGGACAGCGGCATTCGCGGCGATCACACCACCATCTTCGCCAAGACCCTTATCGACTTTTTTGCCTGCATGATCCTGGCCACCTCCCTCGGGATCGGGGTTGCCTTTTCGGGCATCGTCTGCTTTCTCTATCAGGGCGCCATCGCGCTGGGCGGCTCGGCGATCGCGGGCTTTCTCACCGATTCGATGGTCAACGAGATGTCCTGCGTCGGCTCGCTGCTGATCATGGCGATCGCCCTTAATATGCTGGGGCTGACCAAAATTAAGGTTGTCAATTTCATTCCCGCGTGCTTTTTGCCGCTGGTGTTTTGTTTATTTATGTAACGATGGCAGATCAGATTTTAACCATTATAACCGAACCCGCCTATGCCAAGACCCGCTGGTGTGAGGATGTGCTGGAGGCCGCCCGCAAGGAGGCGCGTCGCTGCGGCATTGATCTGAATCTTACCGCCCCGCCGAGCAATTCGGAGGAGTGGGTGCTGTTGCTGGGCACCTATCGCAACTGGGCGCAGCAGCAGGCGGCGCACTATGCCGCCGCAGGCAAACGCATCCTGCTGATGGGCCTTTCCGCCGAGGGCTTTTCGCCCTACGTTTCGTCGGTGGCGCCCAATCGAAGCAGTGCTACCGAGCGGATGGTGCAGTATTTCGTGTCGGCGGGCAAAATGCGGATCGCCCTCTTTGGCATCAATCCCGCCGCCTGGCCCGATCAGCGCCGCAGGGCGGCCTTTGAGCAGGCTTGCGCTCGCTTGGGGGTGGCCGATTATGCCACCTTTGAGAATAACGGCGATCTGCAGCAATGCATCGACCGCTTTTTGGCCGACCGCAGCCGCTTTGACGCGGTGCTTTGCAATAATGATACCTTGGCGGTGCAGTTGATCCATCGGCTGAAGGCGCAAGGGGTGCGCCTGCCGGAGGAGCTGTTCGTGGCGGGCAACGGTAATACCGAGATCGGCCGCCGCATGGCCCCGAGCCTGACCAGCGTTTCCCTTTGCAATTCGGAGGTGGGGCGGCAGGCGGTGCGTGCCTGGCGGTTTTTGCGCCGCCAGCCCAAGGAACAGCGGCTCTGCTTAGAGGTGGAGGGCGAGATCATTGCCCGCGCCAGCACGGGCTTTTTCGAGGTGCAAACGGAAAGCCTGAAGCCCGAGCCCTCCGCAGGGCGGGATCTGTTCTTTACCGAGCCGCCGGTGGATGAATTCTTCCGTGTGGAGGCGGTCTTGGCGGGCTGCGACGATCTGGATCTTTCCATTCTGCGCGGGCTTGCCGACGGCGCACGGTATGAAGAACTTTCCGAAGCGCTGTTCATTTCGGTCAATACCCTCAAATATCGGCTGAAAAAGATCATGGCCGCCGCCCGCGTCCACGACCGCCGCGAGCTGGCCGAGTTGATGATGAAATATGAAATTAAGCTATAATTATAGGTAAAAAAACGGTGGGTTTCCCACCGTTTTTTTATCTTTACGGGATGAATTTTTTTTGATACAATAGAACTATAAAAAATAATCTGGAGGTTTGCACTATGTTTGATTTAACCGGAAAGGTGGCGCTGGTCACCGGCTCCTCCCGCGGGATCGGCAAGGGGATCGCTCTTGCGCTGGCGGAAGCGGGCGCAGACATTATCGTCAACTGTGTTGGCGCTAAGGAGTCTGCCGAGGCAGTAGCGGAGGAGATCCGCGCCATGGGCAGAAAGGCATGGGTCAAGATTGCCGACGTTTCCGATGAGGAGCAGGTCAAGGCCATGTTTGCCGATATTGAAAAGCTGGATATCTTAGTCAACAACGCAGGCACCTCTCAGGATAAGGATATCTTCGAGATCGAAAAGGAAGATTGGGATCGCATTATCCGCATCAATCTCACCAGCGGTTATCTCTGCTCCAAGCTGGCCATGGAGAAGATGGCGGCGCAAAAGAGCGGCCGTATCATCTTTATCTCCTCGGTCGTCGGGGAGCGGGGCGCGCTCTTTGGCCATATCCACTATGCCGCCACCAAGAGCGGCCAGATCGGCATCACCAAAACGCTGGCCCGCACCGCCGCACCCTATAACATCACCGTCAATGCCATCGCACCGGGCATCATCGAGACCGAGCTGCTCTATCAGACCCACGGTGCCGACGGTGTTGCCGAGCTCGGCAAGACCATCCCCTTGGGATTGGGCAAGGTGGAGGATATCGGCGCCGCCGCCGTTTATCTCTGCAGCGACGAGGCCCGCTACGTCACCGGCGCAACGCTGGACGTCAACGGCGGAACGAATTTCAGATAAGGAGAAGCGGCTATGAAAATTACCGATTTAAAGACTTTTGTTGTTGATTGCTATCGCACCAACTGGGTGTTCGTGAAGATCGAGACCGATGAAGGCATCAGCGGTGTCGGCGAGGGTACGCTGGAATATAAGGAGCAGGCTCTGGTCGGCGCCATCGAGGATCAGCGCCGCTATCTGATCGGCAAGGATCCCACCAACATCGAGGAGCATTACCACGCCATGTATCGCGATGCCTATTGGCGGGGCGGCCCCGTTCTGATGAGCGCCGTCAGCGCCATCGAGATGGCCCTTTGGGATATCAGCGCCAAGGCGCTGGGCGTGCCCGTTTACCGTCTGCTGGGCGGCAAGATGCGGGATAAGGTCAAGATCTACGTCAACGGCTGGTTTGCAGGCTCTAAGGAGCCCGAGGAATTTGCCGCCGCCGCCAAGCGTGCTGTTGAGCGGGGCATCAAGGCCATGAAATGGGATCCCTTCGGCAAGTCCTATATGAATATTGATAACGACGTTTTGCGGAAGGCGATCCGCAACGTGGCCGCCGTCCGTGAGGCAGTGGGCGACGACGTCGATCTGCTGATCGAGGGTCACGGCCGTTTCGACGTCCCCACCGGCATTAAGATTGCCAAGGAGCTGGAACGGTTTAAGCCGATGTTCTTTGAGGAGCCCGTTCCGCCCGATAATTTGGAGGCGCTGGCCGCCGTTCGGGAAAAATCTCCCGTTGCCATCTCCGCAGGCGAGCGGCTCTATGGCCGCCGCGCGTTCATTGAGCTGTTTGAGCGCCGCGCTGCCGACTATATTCAGCCCGATATCAGCCATGCGGGCGGCATCATGGAGCTGAAAAAGATCGCCGCCATGGCCGAAGCGAAGTATATCCCCTTCGCACCCCATAACCCCAGCGGCCCCATCGCCAACGCCGCCACCCTTCAGCTTGCCGCCTGCGTGCCCAATTTCGAGATCCTCGAAATTATGCTGACCGACGTGGAGTGGCGTAAGGACGTCACCAACGAAAACCTCGTCTTTGAGGACGGCTGCATCCGCATCCCCGATCTGCCCGGTCTCGGTATCGAGATCAACGAAGAAGCTTGCCTTGCCCATCCTTATCAGGTGCATGATCTGCGGCATTATACAGGGGCTCTGACAGAGATTAGACCTGCCAAATCTATTTTCTACTTTTAAGCCTCCCAAATTGGCGATCTTCCCGATTTTCCGGCCGAAGGCGTATCGACATACGCCTTCGGCCGGAGAAATCGAAAATCTCATCCAATTTGGAGCGGCTTTGCCTGAGCGGGCTTAGAGAGTGTCGACCCGAATACGGCGATCTTCCCGCTTTTCCGTCCATCGGCATATCGACATACGCCTTCGCCGAGAGAAGCCGAAAACTGCATCCAATTTGGAGCGGCTTTGCCTGAGCGGATTTAAGTTAGCCGACTCGGCAGTGGCGCATTTCCCGCCTTTCACGGCTTGACGTATCGACATACGCCTTCGGCCGGAGAAATCGAAAATCTCATCCAATTTGGAGCGGCTTCGGAAAAGTTACATCTAAAATTAATATCCGCCAAAAAATGCGCCCTTGGGGTGCATTTTTTGTTTACAAGTGGGATAGAAATGTGATAGAATATTCATATCAAAGGAGGTGCTTTGGATGAAGAAAATCTTAATCATTGAGGACGAGCCGGATATCCGCGACATCGTTGCCTTCAACCTGGAGCGGGAGGGGTATACGGTTGTAGTGGCCTCCGACGGCGAAGAGGGGCTTTTGACCTTTGCGCGGCACACCTTTGATCTGGTGATTTTAGATATTATGATGCCCAAGCTCAACGGCTTAAAGGTTTTGGAATCCATCCGCAGCCGTTCGGACGTACCGGTATTGATCATGAGCGCCAAAACCTCCGAGGAGGATCGGCTGGAGGGGCTTTCCCGCATGGCCGACGACTACATCTGCAAGCCCTTTTCGATGAAGGAGCTGATGCTGCGGGTGAAGAATCATCTGCATCGGTACCAGCGGGAGGGGAAGCTGCTGCAATGGGGCGAATACACCATCGATGAGCAGGCAGAGGTTGTGCGCAAGGGCGAAGCGGTGCTGTCGCTCAGCCACAAGGAATTTCAGATCATGCTGCTCTTTGCGAAGAATCCCAATAAAAACTATACCCGCGAGGATCTGATGCAGGCCTTTTGGGGCTATCAGCCTGCGGCTGATGACCGTACCGTGGACGTTGCCATCCGTCGGCTGCGGGAGAAGATCGAGCAGGATCCCTCTGCGCCGCGCTATATCGTCAGTAAATGGGGCGTCGGCTATACGGCGGGGCATGACCTATGAGGAAGCATCTTCGCTATCGGCTGATGGTTTTTATGCTGATCCTCGTGATTCTGGTCGAGGTGTTCGTCGGCGTGATGCTGTTCGGCAACATCATGCTCAATTATAACCGCGCCTTCTATCAGGAGATGGAGGATCTGCGAATGTGGATCGAGTATTTCGAGGTCAATGCCAATTCCATCGACGATCTGATCGATTTTTTGGCCTCGCAGGATGCCATCAATCCGCTGACCACCGACCGAAACTATTACGTTTTGCAAAATGAAACGATGTACCACAGCAACGGCGACATGGGCGCCTTCAAGGTGACGGACAACCTCCGCAACGTGATGCGGGGCGGTGTGCACGAGGAGGCTTCGATTCTGGAGGAAACGCTGGATTTTGCCTGGCACATCAAGAGCCTCGATTGCACCCTTTACGTGGTGGATACCCGTGCAGAGCTGATGGATACCATCGAGGATTATTTCTGGCTCTTTTTGCAGGCGCTGGCCATCGGTATTGTGCTGGCGGTTGCGCTGAGCTACTTTTTCACCCGCCAATTCCTTACCCCGCTGCGTAAGCTGACCGATAGCGTGCAGTCCATGCGGTTCGGTGTGGATTTCACCCCCCTTGAAACCAAATCCAAGGACGAGGTGGGTCAGCTGACCCGTGTGTACAACGAAATGGGCGTTCGGATCGAGCAAAACTTCCGTATGCTGCAGGATCTGCTGCGCAATATCCCCAAGCCGCTGTTTGCGGTCAACGGCAACGGCGTGGTGGTACACAGCAACGCAGCCTTCAAGCTGATCTTTGATAAATTGCCGGAGCGGGAGCTCTTTTTCGCCCATAAGGATGAAAGCCGCTTCATGCTCCAATATGAGAATCGCTACTATTGCGTATATCGCAGTCTCTTCCTTTTGGAGGACGGCTCGGAGGGCTTTTTGTTCCTGCTGGATGATATCACCGAGTCGGAGGCGTTGGAGCGGGATCGCAAGCAGTTTGTTGCCAACGTTTCCCATGAGATGAAGACCCCGCTGACCGTCATCAAAAGCTATAGCGAAACGCTGCAGGAAATGGAAGGCGACCCCGCCACGGCCAAGCGTTTTTTGCAGGTCATCGAGCGGTCGGCCGATCAGATGAACGAGATGGTCAGCCAGCTTCTGGAGCTGAGCAAAACCGAGCAGGCCCGGGGCGGCCATCGCGAGCCGTTGGATCTGGTTGCCGCGGCCAACGAGGTGCTGGAGGCCATGAGCATCGAGATGGAGAAGAAGGAGCTTGCGGTTGTTACCGAGGTTCCGCAGGCGCGGGAATATATCTGCGAGCCGGATAAGGTGCGCCGTGTGATGGTCAATCTCTTGAGCAACAGCGTGAAGTATTCCAATCCCGGCGGTACGATCACCGTAACCATCAAGGAGACCGAGGGCGGCGTGCTGTTCTCGGTGAAGGATGAGGGCATCGGTATTGAGAAAAAGCATCTGCCCCATCTCTTCGATAAATTCTATCGGGTGGATAAGGCACGCTCCCGTGAAACGGGCGGCACCGGCCTGGGGCTTTCCATCGTCCACGCCATCATGACCGGTATGGGCGGGGAGGTCTCGGTGGAGAGCACCTTTGGGAAAGGTTCTCAGTTTACCTGCTATTTTCCCGATTGATTTTTTATAAAAGATATGGTATGATATTGAAAAATAGATGCGAAAGGAGAAAAAACCATGGCAAATGAGTATGGAAACGACTTTGTTGTTCTGACCGATGAGGACGGTCGCGAGATCGAGTTCGAGGTTCTGGGCAGCATTGAATATAACGGCCTGACCTACGTTGGTTTGATCGAGCAGTTCGACGATCCTCAGCAGCAGCTGGAGAGCGACGGCCAGATCATTATCTTAAAGGCCATTGAGGACGATAACGGCGAGGAGCTGCTCGTCACCATTGAAAACGACGAGCTGGCAGAGGTTCTGCCCGCCTTTGAGGAGGCGCTCGGCGAGGAATACGACATCGAGGAAGAATAATTTCCGCCCGATTTGTCTATCATAAAAAGAACCCCTGCGGTGTGCGTAAATCTGCATTTATTTGTGCCTACACTTATTCTACGGGATCGCGCTCGGGCGCTGTGAGCATGCCGGCTCTGGCGGTTGCCAATGTCGGAAGCCTGTGAAGCCTACCCGGCAAAAACCCACCTAACCACGGTTAGGGTCCAATCGGTGCAGATTTACGGCATTGTGGGGGCTATTGTTTTTTATGCTCGAGAACTTGGCTATGAAATAAGAAAAAGGAAAGAGTATGGATCGTTTTATCAGAACCGAGGCGCTGGTCGGGAAAGAGGGGCTGGCGCGGCTGCAGGCTGCCCACGTGGCGGTGGTCGGGCTGGGCGGTGTCGGCGGTGCGGCGCTGGAGGCGCTGGTGCGCGGTGGCATCGGAGCCGTCACCCTCATCGACGGCGACGTCTTTTCCAAAACCAATCTCAACCGCCAGCTTTTGGCATTGGAGCAATCGGTCGGTCTGCCGAAGGCCGAGGTCGCCCGCGAGCGGATGCTTTGCATTAATCCACGGCTGGCGGTGACCGCTCATGCGGTGTTCTTAACCGAAGAAAACGTGGGCGAATTGCTGAAAAATGTCGACTACGTGGTGGATTGTATCGACGATGCCGCTGCTAAATTGGCGATCGCAAAGTATTGCCGCACCGCAGGTGTACCGATGGTAATGTGTATGGGAACAGGCAATCGCCTTTCCTCCGAGGGTCTGCGTACCGCCAATTTTGATCAGACCGCAGGCTGTCCGCTGGCGAAGAAGATGCGGCTGTTGTTAAAAGGGGCGGGCTTTCGCAAGCTGCGGGCGCTTTATTCCGATGCGCCCACCCTCGCCGTTCATCCCATCGAGGACGGCGGCAAGCGAACGGTCGGCTCTATCTCGTATCTGCCGCCCATTGCGGGCTATAAGCTGGCAGAGCATACCATCGGAAGAATTTTAAATCAACAAGAAGCGTTGGATATTCCGAAAGGAGAAAGAATATGAATTTACCGTCCTTGAAATCAAGAGAAGAGATGCTGGAGCTGCTGCAGCAGGAGGAATACGGCTACCTGCCGCCCGCTGCCGCGGTGGAGGTTGCGGGCGAAGAAATGATGCTTAAGAATTTTTGCGCCGGAAAAGCGGTGCTGAAAAAGGTGATGCTCCATTGCAAGATCGGAGCGGGCTTCACCTTCCCTGTCTATTGCACCCTGCCCACCGACGGGGAAAAGCATCCCTATTTTGTAATGATCAATTTCCGCGATCCTGTTCCCGATCGCTATCTGCCGGCCGAGGAGCTGGTGGATCGCGGTTATGCGGTGCTCTCCTTCTGCTATGAGGACGTCACCACCGACGATTCGAATTTAAAGAACGGTTTGGCAGGGGTTTTGTTCCCCGATGGCCATCGCAAGGATACCGATCCCGGCAAGATTGCCATGTGGGCTTGGGCGGCCCATCGGGTGCGGGACTTTGCCGAGACCTTGGATTGCCTTGATCATTCCTGCTGCACCGTTTGCGGCCATTCCCGCCTCGGCAAAACCGCCCTGCTGGCGGGCGCTACCGACGAGCGGTTCACCTTTGTCCATTCCAACGATTCCGGCTGCAGCGGTGCTGCCATCACCCGCGGCAAGCGGGGCGAGCATATCGTCAATATTGCAACGACGTTTCCGTTTTGGTTCTGCAAGAACTACCTGAAATACATCAATCGCGAGGAGGAGCTGCCCTTCGATCAGCATTTCCTCATCGCTTCCATTGCGCCCCGCTACGTCAGCGTGGCCAGCGCAGAGCAGGATATCTGGGCCGATCCCGTGGCCGAGCACGCCGCCTGCAAGGCGGCAAGCCCCGCCTTTGAGGCGCTGGGTCTTCCCGGCTTTATCGGCGAGGATCAGCCGCAGGTCGGCAAGGCCTTCTATGAGGGCTCCATCGGCTATCAGCTTCGCGCAGGTACCCACTATTTCAGCCGTGCCGATTGGCTGAAATTAATGGACTTTATTGAATCCAAGAAATGAGCGGAAGCATGACGAAAACAACCGAAAGAAATTACGGGATCGATCTGTTTCGCATTGTCTCGATGCTCATGGTGGTCGTTCTGCACGTTTTAGGGCAGGGTGGGATTCTTGCGGGTTCAGTCGGAAGCTTTGTCAATTACGGAACGGCATGGTTTTTGGAAACAGCCGCCTACGGAGCGGTTAACTGCTATGCATTAATTTCCGGCTACGTTGGGATTCGCGCCAAATACCGTTATTCGAATATTGCAACCTTATGGCTGCAGGTTGTATTCTATACCGTCGGGATGACTGTTGTTCATGCTTTGATAGCACCGTCTGAGGTAGGATTAGGCAGTTGGGCATTGTCGTTTATTCCTGTGATGGGCAGAAGCTATTGGTATTTCACCTATTATTTTGCTTTGTTTTTCCTGATGCCGCTTCTGAACCTTGCGGTTCGCTCTTTGAATAAGCGTCAGCTGGGAGCGGCAGTGTTGGGTGTGGCAGTGTTATTTACGGCAACCTCCTTTTTGCCCGGAAAAGCTTTTGGAACAGATCCGTTTCAGGTCAACGAAGGATATAGTATCCTTTGGCTGATGCTGCTGTATTTGATCGGAGCATACGTGCGGGAATACGGTCTTTTTCAGAATTTGCGCCGCCGTACGCTCGGATTGATTTGGCTGGGCTGCTCTGCGGCCGCATGGGCATTGATGATGGTAATGACCCATATGCCGGCATTGGTAAAGCAGCTCTTTCCGCCGTATACGTTTGTGCGCTATAATTCTCCCCTGATTTTGGTGGGCTCGATCGCGTTGCTGGTGCTGTTTGCAAAAACGAAGAGCTTTCCCCGTTGGCTGAAGCGGGGAATTGCTTGGGGATCTCCGCTTGCCTTTGGC
>JAFQKO010000046.1 GCA_017396865.1 Clostridia bacterium
GCAACGTAAGCTTTGAAAATGCGAAGCGAATGCGTGAAGCGGGCGCCGACATTTTTGTGGCAGGTACGTCCAGCGTATTTTCCAAAGATGCTTCCATTGCCGAAAACACCCAAAAGCTCCGAACCATCATTGAATAGATCACAAAATGAAGAGTATATATAAACGTAAAAAGGCTTGATTCGATCAAGCCTTTTTTAATTGGATTGTTTCGTTGGATTTCATTGAAATTTCAATGATGGGATCGGTATATACGTTCCCATTTGGGTCGATGCCGTCGGGGTGGGTGCAGGCAACGACACCCAGATCGCCGTTGCCCGGCAGGGCGCCCTCAAAGAAATCGGGGGCTGCGGTATCCTTTTTTATGGAATGCTTTTTCGCAAGTGCGATCACATCTAAAACCTTCATATTAAGCTCCTTGCCAAATTGTTTTTATTGATTATAGCACAACAGATCATAAATGTAAATGCGGGTAAATTGACGCAAAAGGCGACAAAATTGATCTACCGCAGTCTTTGACGTTTACTGTATTGAAGGGGCGATACCCCCACATATTCTTTAAATTGGCGGCTAAAATGGGAAACGTTATTATAGCCCAAGGAGAAGGCGATCTCTCCGACTGAATGCTCGGTCGCTGTGAGCTCATACTGCGCCATCTCGATCCGTGCACGCACCAGATCATCGATCGGCGAGGTACCGTACTGAGCATGGTACAGCGCGTGAAACCGAGAGGGGCTCAAAGAAAGCTCGGCGGCGAGCGCCGCCACCGACCAAGGGCGGTCTAATGTGCCCAACATTTTCCGACGCACACGGCGCAGTTGACCTGCCACTGTATCATCCGATGCGTTTTCGGGGAAGCGGGAAAGCTTGATGAAAAGCTCCCGCGCCTTCAGATTCATCAGCTCCGCTCGTTGGGACTTTTTCGAAAAAAATTCCTCCTGCAGCTCCTCCACAATATCTGAAATGAACTGCCACTTTTTGGGAAACATCCATTGATCCAACGGAAGCCCCTCCAAAAGCCGCGCATCGGCGAGGGTAAAATGAAACCAATCGTGGATCGAACTCCCGTCGGCGGTAAAATATTGCGGTGTTTTCGGACGCCACAGAATGCAACTATGGGGCGGCATCCGCACCAATTCGCCGTTGATTTTGGTTAAAATCCCCGTTGTAAAATGAGCAAAGGAGTATTCCGGATACCCCTGCTCCCGATTGATCTCAAACGCAGTCTCGCGGTGCTGCGCATAACATATCTTTGTTATCGTTATCATCGTATCACCCTATATCATCATACACTATTCAGTAGGATATGTCAAATACAAAGCAACATATGCTATTGCAACAAGACGCCCCGCCATTTATAATTAAATCAAAAAGCAGAAAGGGGTTTTTACCATGAATTCAAGAGAACGTGTGCGTTCTGTTTTAAATCATCAAATTCCGGACCGTGTGCCAAACGGCCTTGGCGGTTGCGAAACCGCAGGAATGCACATAGTAGCATATGATAAATTACAGCATATTTTAGGCGTTTCCCCTCAACCGCCGCGGGTCGATACCTTTATGACCAACGCTGTTTTTGAAGAGCCGTTGATCAAAGCCATGGAGGGCGACATTCTTTTGGTAGCATCACCGGGAATGTGCCGAAGCGAGCTGCGCGGGGACGTTGCAAGCCAATGGAAGGAGCAGCAATTATGGGGCAAGACCTACCGTGTTTCGGTCGGCGAAAGCTTTATTCAAAATCCGGACGGCAGTATTATATGGCGGGGTAAGAAAGATCGCATCTGCCCCGCAGGAACCTACTATTTCGAAACGGTTTCAAGCGCCTCCGATTTAACAATGGATTTTGAAATTCCGGATCCCGATGCCTTTCAACCCGAAAACGCGTTGAATGATCAAACACTGCGCCGTTTAGAGGAGACTGCCAAATATTTATACGAAACGACCGACTATTCCCTTTGCATGGGCGAGGCTATCCGCGATCTGCAGATCTCCCCGGGCGGCATGATCGGCGGCATGATCCTGATGAAAGAAGAGCCCGAAATCATGCAAGCCTTTTTGGAAAAATGCCTGCAAGCCGCGCTGGAACAGCTCAAGCTTTTGGAGCAGGCCGTAGGTAAATACGTAGACATCCTTTCCATTGCCCATGATTTCGGCGATAATCGCGGAGTGATGATCGGAGCCCCTCTATGGCGGGAGCTCTATAAACCCTTCTATCGTCGACTCTTTGAGGGCTGGCACAACACAACAAGCATGAAGATCAACCTCCATTCCTGTGGCAGTATTCAAGAGATCATGGGGGATTTGATCGAATGCGGGGTGGATATTATCAATCCGGTGCAAACCTCCGCCGCCAACATGGAAGCCGCTTCCCTCAAGGAGCAATTCGGCGACCGTGTGATTTTCTGGGGCGGTGCTTACGACGCCCAGCTCATCCACGTCGATGCAGATTATGAACAGGTCTATCAGGCGGTTTCCCAAAATATCAAAACCTTGAGAAAAGGCGGAAACTATATCTTCGCAGGGGTTCACAATCTGCCTGCCAATATGCCCGAGCACCACATCAAAGCGATGATCGATGCTTACCGGGCTACGAGCAATTATTAAACCAAAAAGGATTGACCGATTCGGTCAATCCTTTTTGGTTTACAGATGTCCGCCTTCGATCTCGGCGGTGTTTTTGCCGTGGATCACAACGGTTTTATCTTCGGGTACGTAGGAATCGGGGAAATGGATCATCACGTTTTCCTTTTCCAGCTTTGCCTGCAAGGCACGGATATCCACCGCCGCGATGGCCGCATTTTCCTTGATCGCAAGGGTGGCCGCCTCCCCTGCCGCCTGACCTGTTAGGATCGCGGGCGGGATAACGCGGATCAGATCCCAGCCGTAGCCGGTACCGTCGGCGCTTCTGCCTGCGGTGATGATATTGGGGAAATCACGGCGGGTGAGAGCGCGGAGCGGGATCTCAAAGAGGTGGTCGCGATGTTCAAAATCGTTGATGGCGCAAATGGAATCATCAAAATGGCGATAGGCATCGGAAACCTTCAAGGAATAATCGCCCTTAATATGGGCGGTGGTACGGAACTGGGGCATACCGGGGGTGGTAACCACCTCACGGCTCTTACGGTCGGTCTGCTTCAATTTTTCCAACACCAACAGGTGGTTGCGAACGATATAATCGCTGACCTCCTCGGCGGAAAGACCCGACCAGCGGGGCACGTCATCAGGCTGATGATCGCCGAACAGATTGATATTACCGCCGCTGATACCCGTATAGACCCGACCGATGTCCCCCGCTTCCACCGCTTTTTGACAGCTATCGAGGGTGATCATCTTTGCAGAAAAAGTAAAAAAGTTTTCACCGCTCACGGTGGGGATACCGCCGCGGCGCAGAACATCGCAATCGCCGGTGGTATCGATCAGCACACGGCAGGGATAAAACTCCGTGCCGCCCTTGCTTTCGGTAACCACGCCGGTGCAAATATTCCCTTTCATAATGGGATCGGCCGCCATGCAGTCGAACAGAATATCGGCGCCGCTTTTTTTGAGTTCTTCGGTTAATTGATAGGCGAAAATCGCGGGCGAATAGCGCTGAACGTAGCGTTTCTCCGTCGGAACGGCGGGCTCGCCGTTTTTCCACTCCTCGGGGATGGTATCCCAACCGAGAGTTGCGCTCATCCGCAGCCATTTTTCGGCAAGGCCGAAGATGATCTGCTTGCCGCGGCCGTTGCACATGGGCACAAACAAATTGATCAAGCCCAGCGTGCCGAGGCCGCCGAGGATATTGCTTTTTTCCAGCAACAGGGTGGAAAGGCCGTTATTGGCGGCGCTGACCGCCGCCGCAACGCCTGCAACACCGCCGCCGCAGACGATGACGTCGTAGGCCTTTTTGACGGGAATGGATCTGGAATAGGTGAGCTTTTCCATTTTACTCTCCTTGCAGTTTTTTGATCTGCTCCGCAGAGGCTTCGGGGAGATGCCCGAAGGGGAACTCGATCCCGAGCTGATCATATTTCGTTTGACAAATTTTGCGGAAGGGCAACAGTTCAACACCGTCCACACAAGGGTACTGCGCGGCAATGGAATTGAGTTTTTCGACATTTTCTGCGGTATCATTCACCGTAGGGATAATAACCTGCCGCAGGGTGGTGGGGATTCTTTTTTCATTCAGATACACCAAGAACTGCTTGACCGCCGCCATGGAACAGCCGACGTTTTCACGGTAGGCTTCCTCGTTGGTATATTTAAAATCCAGCAGCACGCGGTCGGTTTCTTTCAGCAATGCCTTAACCTCATCGTTCAGCAGGCAACCGGAGGTATCGAGACAGGTATTGATTACCGCCCCATGGCAAAGGGAAAACACCTCTTTGGCAAATGCCGCCTGCATCAGCGGCTCACCGCCCGAAAGGGTGATGCCGCCCCGCTCACCGAAATAGGAGCGATAGCGCTGAACCTTTTCGACCAGCGCCTCGGCTGTATACTCTGTTCCGCCATCGAGCGACCAGGTATCGGGGTTATGACAGCATTTACACCGCAAAGGGCAACCCTGCAAAAAGGCAACAAACCGCACACCCGGGCCATCCACCGTGCCGAGGCTTTGGATGGAATGGATCCGACCGATCATACGCTTTGATGGAAGGTGCGGCTGATGACCTCCCGCTGCTGTTCGCGGGAAAGCTTATGGAAATTGACCGCATAGCCCGAAACGCGGATGGTCAGATTGGGATAGCTATCGGGATCCTCATAGGCCTTGATCAACGTTTCACGGTTCAATACGTTGACATTGATATGGTGCGCCATTTTGGCAAAGTAGCCGTCCAGAATGGAAACAAGGTTCGTAATCCGCTCCTCCTCGGTTTTACCCAGCGCCTCGGGGGCGATGGAGAAGGTATTGGAGATGCCGTCGCGGCAATCCTCATAGCGGAGCTTCGCCACCGAGTTGAGAGAAGCCAGCGCACCGTTTTCCTCACGGTTATGCATGGGATTGGCGCCGGGAGCAAAGGGGGCGCCCGCGGCACGGCCGTCGGGGGTGGCTCCTGTATGCTTGCCGTACATCACGTTAGAGGTGATGGTCAGCGCAGAGAGGGTATGGATCGCGTTGCGATAGGTGGGGGTCTTACGCAGCTCGGTGATGACCTGATGGGTCAGATCGCGGGCAATAAGATCCACGCGATCATCATCGTTGCCGTATTTGGGGAAGTCCCCTTCGGTTTTGAAGTTGACGATATAGCCCAGTTCATCCTTCACGGGATGCACCTTGGCGTATTTAATAGCACTCAAGGAGTCGGTCACCACCGAAAGACCCGCGATGCCAAAGGCCATCAGCCGCTCCACATCGGTGTCGTGGAGCGCCATCTGGGTCTTCTCATAGGCATATTTATCGTGCATATAGTGGATGAGGTTCATGGTGTTGACATAGAGGCGGCTGAGCCATGCCACGTACACCGAATACCGCTCCATCACGGCATCGAAATCCAGCGTATCGCCATCCATTACCGCCATCTGCGGACCGATATGCATCCCGCTCGTTGCATCGAAGCCGCCGTTGATGGCGATCAGCAGTAATTTGGCCAGATTGCACCGCGCGCCGAAGAACTGCATCTGCTTGCCGATCTCCATGGCGGAAACACAACAAGCGATGGCATAATCGTCGCCGTGCAGGGGGCGCATCATGTCGTCGTTTTCATACTGAATGGAATCGGTATCGGCCGAAACCTTGGCACAGAACCGCTTAAAGGCTTCGGGCAAGCCCTGCGCCCAAAGGATGGTGAGATTGGGCTCGGGGGAAGAACCCAAGGTATAAAGGGTATTGAGCATACGGAAGCTGTTTTTGGTGACCAGCGTTCTGCCGTCCTTGCCCATGCCGCCGACGGCCTCGGTGATCCACATGGGATCGCCGCCGAACAGCTCGTTATATTCGGGGGTACGCAGATGGCGGGCGATCCGAAGCTTCATGACGAAATCGTCCATCAGCTCCTGCGCGCCCTCCTCGGTGAGGGTGCCGTTTGCAAGATCCCGCTCGATATAAATATCAAAGAAGGTGCTGACC
>JAFQKO010000047.1 GCA_017396865.1 Clostridia bacterium
CAACCAAGGCGAGGATATCCTTTTGAGCCTTGCCGAGAGCGGCGCGTATACCGGCGCCTTCTCCCCCCGTAAGTATGACTATAAGGAGTTCAACGTGGAGGATTTCGCCACCGGCTTTATGCGGCTGGAGGGCGGCATGAGCGTCAACTTCAAGTTCTCCTGGGCGCTCAATCTCCCTACCACCAATTTGGATATGGTTGTCTGCGGCGATAAGGGCGGCCTTTCGGTCAATAAGGAGCGGCTTTATAAGAACATCGGCCGCTACCAGACCGAGTGCGATATGAAGTGGTTTGATAACGGCCCCTACGGCAACGTCCCCTTCGGTCAGCACCGCTATATGTACCGCAATATTATCAATACCCTTGCGGGCAAGGAGGAATACCTCATCAAGAAGCATCAGAACATCGAGGTCACCAAGGCCATCGAGTGCTTCTATAAATCTGCAGAGCTGGGCCGCGAGGTTCGGGCAAAGGAGTTGTAATAAAAATGATCAAAGCAGTTATTATCGGCGCATCCCATATGCATATCAATGAGATCGCCCTCTATATCACCGAATGCCCCGAGATAGAGCTGGCGGCGGTGGCAGAGGTGCCGTCGGGCGTGGAGCCGATCCCGCCCCTGCGGTATACCCCCGCCTGGAATCTGCAAAACGTGAAAGAGCAATATTGCCCCAACGTTTACGAATGCTATACCGAGATGCTGGACGTTGAAAAGCCCGATCTGGCCTTTATCCTCACCGAGAATGCCCAAAAGCCCGCGGTGGTGGAGCAGTGCGCCGAGCGGAAGGTCAACGTCTGCATCGAAAAGCCCATCGCCGTCAGCCTGGAGGAGGCAAAAAAGATTCAAAACAGTGTGGAGCGCAACGGCATTAAGGCCGTTGTCAACTGGCCGGTGGCCTGGCGCCCCTATCTCTATAAAATGAAGGCGGCGCTGGAGAGCGGCATCGTCGGAACGCCCGTCAAGCTGCGGTATATCAACGGCCATACAGGGCCGCTGGGCAAGGGCGCGCGCCATCGGGGCGTTGCCGCCAATGCCGAGGAGATGACCGATGCCCAGCGGGGCAAGACCTGGTGGCATCAGCAAAGCCACGGCGGCGGTGTCTGGCTGGATATCTGCTGTTATGGCTGTTGGTTTGCCGAATGGCTGCTGGGGAAGGGCGCCAAAAGCGCCGTCAGTATGGGAATGAATCTCAATACCCCCTTTGGGGATACCGACGATAACTTCGGCACGCTGGTGCGCTATGAGGATAAGCTCGCCGTTTTGGAGGGCACCTGGACGACCCCCCGCGCGGTGATTCCCTCGGGCCCGATGGTGCTTTGCACCGAGGGCGTTGTTGCCTGTGTGGGCGGTGCGGAAAACGCCCCCGACGTCAAGGCCTACGATATCTTTGGGAATGAAATAGAAATCCCCGACGTGGCGCTCGATGAGAGCATGAAGAATATGCCCTGCCATTATGCCGCTCATCTGAAGGGTGCACCCCTTGCGGAGATGCTGACCTTGGAGCGCAATATGGACGTTATGGCGATGCTGGATGCCGCCATGCAGAGCGCCGCAAGCGGCAAAGAGGAGCCGATCCGTGATTAAGGGAATGATCGCAGATATTGAGCGGGCCGCCACCCACGACGGCCCCGGTCTGCGCACGGTGGTATTCTTTAAGGGCTGTCCCCTTTCCTGCGCCTGGTGCCATAACCCGGAATGTATCGACTTTAAACCCCAAATCTTGCAATACCCCGAAAAATGCATCGGTTGCGGCCGATGCGGGGAGGGTTGCTTTGCGGGCGCAAGGGTGGTCTGCGGTAAGGAACTGTCCGTTGAGGAGATTTTGGCGGAGATCCTGCAGGATCGCGACTATTACGGTGCCGAAGGCGGGGTCACCTTTTCGGGCGGCGAGCCGTTGGCACAGCGCGCCTTCTTGGCGGAACTTATAAAACGATGCAGAGCGCATCGTATCGGCTGTGCCGTGGAAACCTCCATGATCTATTATGATGCGGAGATCTTTCAATCACTGGATCTGCTGATGTGTGATCTGAAGATATGGGACAGCGCAACCCATCGCCGTTATACGGGGGTGGGCAACGAGCAGATCATCGAAAACATCAAAAAGGCCGATGCGCTGGGTGTTCCCATCCTGCTGCGTACCCCCGTCATCCCCGAAATCGAGCAGGGGATCGGGGAGATCGCGGCCTTTGCAAGGTCTTTGAAAAATATTGTGCAATATGAACTGCTTCCCTATCACCCGCTGGGTGAGGGCAAGCGCCGCGCCTTAGGTCTGGCGGAAACCGCGTTTACCGTCCCCACCAAGGAGCGAATGAAGGAGCTGGAGCAATATGTATTCCTACGAAAACCGAATTAAGGCGATGCGGGCAACCAAGATCGCCCATACCCTTGCCAAGCGCAAGCAAAACGGCTATACCGATCTGGATGATTTCGGCACCGTGCCCATCCCCGAGGGGTACTGCGTGGAGCCGTGGTACAACAGCACCAACGGCAGTTTTTACGGGCTCGACGGCATGAGCGAGAATTTTTGCCGTGTTATGGATGCCCACCCCGCCTATATCGACGAAAATGAGATGCTTTGCGGGCGGTGGCGGGATATGCTGGTCAACTACCGCGGCGACCTGCATTATATGCCCGATTGGCTGAAGAATAACCTGAAAAATTTAGAGTTCATCAAAAACGGTGCCACCAACCAATGGAGCAAGCGCTGGGATGAACAGCGCTTCCCCTACGATCATTTGAAGCCCCTGCAGGCGCAGTATAACATCACCACCGGCATTGATGGCGATGCTCATTTCGCCTGCGACTATTCCATCGGCTTTGCCTTGGGCTTC
>JAFQKO010000048.1 GCA_017396865.1 Clostridia bacterium
AATACTGCAGAGCGGTGCAGATCAGCAGATAGCCGAGCGGGATCAGCACGCAAAGCAGAACGTTGCCCGGCTCCGCCTCCAAAAGCGGGGTGTGCACCCAGGTGGAAACGGCAAAGCGCTTTGAGAGGATCAAAATGATCAGCCCGTAGAGGATGGGGATCGCCATCTGGATGATGCCGAGGATCGTTAGGTAGCGCAGGGTGCTCTCGGGCTTGCCCTTTTGGCGGGTCAGCAATCGAACCAGCAGCCAGACCAGCGCGATGGCCAGCCCGACCCAAAGCCCGTAGTTATATAAAAGCTGGGCGCCGATGTAGAGGATCAGGGTCGCGAGATTTTCCAGCTCGTAAACCTCCCAGGCCGAGACGGTGCCGATGTCTACCCAGGGTGCTTGGTCCAGCGCGATATCGCCTACACTGCCGAACAGCCCGAAGCCGCCCTCGGCCTGCCCGAATAAAACCGTATAAAAAATAAAGTAGCCTGCTACCGCCGCCACGAGAACGGTGACCAGGATCTTGACCAAAAGTCCGCCCGCGTCGGTGCAGATGATGCGTATCAATTTTTTCAGCATAAAGAAACCTCGTTGTATTTTTTTATCATTATAAACGCAACGGGGCGGATTGTCAAATGGGGGTTGCATTTTGGGGGAATTATGCGGTATAATGGAAAAAAGGAGTGTGGACTATGCTGATCTTTGTTATCATTCTGATCGGGATCCTTTGCGCCGGCATGAAGCTGTGCGGTAAAAATGAATTTTACGAGGATTACCTTTGCCAGAAAAACACGACCACCGTCAACGCCATCTTTTCGGTGCTCATCTTTTTGAGCCATGCGGCGCAATACGTGTCGCTGAACGGCTCGCTGGATCAGCCCTATCTGGAGATGCGGACTTGGTTGGGTCAGCTTGTTGTGGTTACCTATCTCTTTTTCTCGGGCTTTGGCATTATGGAGTCCATCAAAAAGAAAGGGCGCTCCTACGTCAAGGGGATGCCGGTGAACCGTCTGCTGAAGCTGTGGTATCAGTTTGCGCTGATGCTGGTGCTGTTTATCATCGTTGCGTTTATCATCGGCAGAAAAATGAACCTGCCCGATACTCTGCTCGCCTTTACCGGCTATACCAGCCTCGGCAACAGTAATTGGTATCTGCTGGTTACCTTCCTGATGTATATTTTTATCTATCTGGCCTTTATGGTCAGCGGCAAGCATCGTTGGCTGGGGCTTACCCTCACCTGCCTGCTTACGCTGGGGTACGTGGCGCTGATGATCAAGACCGAGCATCTGCCGTTGCGCTTCTACGATACCGTCCTCTGCTTCCCGCTCGGTATGGTCTATTCGGCCGCCAAGCCCTATCTCGATAGGCTGTTGATGAAAAACGACGTGGTCTGGACCGCCTCGCTGGCGGCGATCTTTACCGTCTTTATGTATTTCTCTCAAAATCGAGCGGATTCGGTCTATCATCGGATGGCATTCCTCGCCACCGCTCCGTTGCTGATCGCGGTGCTGATGATGAAGCTGAATATCAGCAGCAGTATTCTCGATTGGTTCGGGCGGCATATCTTCAGCTTCTTTATGCTGCAGCGGATCCCCATGCTGCTTTTAAAGCATTTCGGCTTTGCCAAAGAGCCCTATTTCTTTATGGTGCTTTGCTTTGTCGGAACGGTGCTGCTGGCTACCGCCTTTGATGCGATGATCGAGAAGCTCGACCCGATTTTGTTCAGAAAAAAGAAAAAGGCTGTCACATCGTGACAGCCTTTTTTAGTCATCATTCCATCTGTTTGCCGAGAAAGAGTGCGCCTGCCGAGAGCAGCTTTTCCTCGGCGGCGGCAGGCCGCCGCTCGGTGTTTTCCAAAAGACCGATCATGCCGATGATGTCACCGCCGGCGAGGATCGGCGCCGAGGCGACCACCTTGAGGCGGTCGCTGTCCCGTAGCAGATGGTAGGGCGCGTTGTCGCCGTCCGAAAGGAAGCTGCGCCGCCCCGCGATCACCTCTTCGCAGCCTGCGCTTAAGGGCTTGTCGAGCGCATCCCGCTTGCCGTTGCCGGAAAAGGCGATCACCGTGTCGCGGTCGGTGATGGCGCAGGGAAACCCGCTTACCGCGTTGAGGGTTGCGGCATACTCCGCCGCAAAGGTCGATAACTCGCTGATCGGCGAGTATTTCTTGAATACCACTTCCCCATCCTTGCCGGTAAAGATCTCCAGCGGATCTCCTTCCCGAATCCGCAAAGTCCGCCGAATTTCCTTGGGGATAACCACCCTTCCCAAATCATCTATTCTACGAACTATCCCTGTTGCTTTCATATATAAATCAATCTCCTTGTTTTAGTGATAGTGATACTATTATCTGTAAAACAAGGAGATTTATACTTATTTAAAAGTTTATTTCCCAAGCATTTTTCTATATTCACCGGGTGGCATGCCAAAATTCTTTTTGAAAAACGCATTGAAATAATATTCATTATTG
>JAFQKO010000049.1 GCA_017396865.1 Clostridia bacterium
ACGAAGATGCCCTGTGCCGTTTCGGGGCGCAGATAAACCTCGTTCTTGGCATCCTCGGTCACGCCGATAAAGGTTTTGAACATCAGGTTAAACTTGCGGATGTCGGTAAAGTTTTTGCTGCCGCATTCGGGGCAGGCAATGCCGTTTTCCTTGATGTAGTCCTGCATCTGCTCGAAGGTCATCCCCTCGGCACGGCCGCCGATATCCTCGATCAGCTTGTCCGCACGGTGGCGGGCCTTGCAGTCCTTGCAGTCCATCAGAGGATCGGAAAATCCGCCCACGTGGCCGCTGGTGACCCAGGTTTCGGGGTTCATAATGATGGCGGAATCCAAACCGACGTTATAGGGCGATTCCTGCACGAATTTTTTCCACCATGCCTTTTTGACGTTGTTCTTGAATTCTACACCCAGCGGGCCGTAGTCCCAGGAGTTGGAAAGGCCGCCGTAGATCTCGCTGCCCGCATAAACAAAGCCTCTGTTTTTGCAAAGGGTAACGATCTGTTCCATGGTCTTTTCTGTATTGTTCACGGTATAGTCCTCCATTTTTATTATCTAAATTTGAATTATATAATGAATTTTTGCGGTTGTCAACCAAAATTTCGCGTTTGGTCGAATATTAGATAATGAAACTATATTATAAGATATTAATATAAATATAAAATATATATTGCAATTAAAAAATTTTTATGTTATTATATGATGTGTATAACTATTTATATTTTTTTGAAAGTTATCAACAGTTTAAGCAAAAAAACGTAGAAAGGGGATAAAACTGTGCAATCTTTTAAGGATGTTTGGGATCGGGCGTTAATAATTTTGAAGAACGATTTGAACAGAATCTCATACGAGAGCTGGATCAAGCTGCTGATCCCGATGAAGATAGAGAGCGATATTGCTTATTTTTGCGTGAATACGCTGTTCCAAAAGAGTATTATCGATCAGAAGTATAAAACCGAAATCGAGCAGGCCTTGGCCGGCGTGATGGGCTTTCCCATCACCATCAAGGTGATGACCGAGGACGAAGTGCCGCCCCGCTTCCGCGACGTGGCGCAGCGCAAGAACGAGGAGGTCAATACCATTCTGCCGAAGATCGAGGCCGAGGAGATCCGCGAATTCAATATTCAGCCGGCCCTGACCTTCGATACCTTCGTTATCGGCAAGGAGAATGAATTTGCCCATGCGGCGGCCATGGCGATTGCCAACGACCCTGCGGGCGCTTATAACCCCTACTTTTTGTACGGTCACAGCGGCCTCGGCAAAACCCACCTGATCAACGCCATCGCCAATAAGATCCGCGAGGATAATCCCAATATGGTGATCATGTACGTTAAGGGCGATGAATTTACCAGCGAGCTGATCGACGCTATCCAATTCAACCGCCAGCGGGAATTTAAAAATAAATACCGCAGAGCCGATATTTTGATGGTAGACGACGTTCAGTTCATCAGCGGTAAAAAAGCCATTCAGGAGGAATTTTTCCATACCTTCGATGCGATGTACGATAATCACCGCCAGATCATCATCACCAGCGACCGCCCGCCCAAGGAGCTGGCCACGCTGGAGGAACGGCTGAGAGGCCGATTTTCGATGGGTCTGATCGTGGACGTGCAGCCGCCCGAATATGAAACCCGCGTTGCCATCCTGCGCAATAAGGCAACGGCCTACGGCATCAACGTGCCGGAGGACGTCATCGATATGATCGCCACCAAGATCAAAACCAACGTACGGGAGCTGGAGGGCACCATCCGCAAGCTCAAGGCCTATTATAACCTCACCGGCCAGCAGCCCACCATGGCGTTGGCCAGAAAGACGATGGAGGACGTCATCCGCGAAAACAGCGCGATCAACGTCACCCCCGCTGCGGTGATCGATCAGGTCTCCCGCTACATGAACGTCAGCATTGAGGACGTGGTTGGCGACCGTAAAAAGAACGAATACGTTTTTGCCCGCCAGATGGCGATGTATATCATCCGCGAGATGACCAGCCTCTCTCTGCCGGAGATCGGCAAGGAGTTCAGCGGTAAGAATCATACCACCGTGCTCTATTCCATCCGCAAGATGGAGGATATCATCAAGCAGGATCCCGCCACCGCCAAAATTGCGGCCGAGCTGATGGACAACATCAAGAAATCTTATTAACAATTTGACTGACAATCCACAGAAAGTTATCCACACTATCAACAAGGTTGTCAACAGTTTACATAATACTGTTGACGGCTGTGGATAGAAAAATACGGATAATCACAGGAAACTGACAAGCAGTTTTTCGCACCGTAATCAGCAAAACAACCCTTTTTAAGGGTTATGAACAATACTACAACAACTACCTCATCAATCATAGAAAGAAAAAGCATGCTTGCTCGCGCTTTTCCAAAAAAGAAAGCAAACGGAACTATGAAATTTTCTTGTGAAAGAAACGTGCTGAATGAAGCCATCAATATTGTTCAAAAGGCCGCAAGCCCCAAATCCACCATCCCTGCGCTGGAGGGTATTTTGATCCAGATCGGGGAGGACGGCATCGTAAAGCTCAGCGCCTATGACCTGAGCATCTCCATCTGCTATGAGATCGAGGCCGATAATACCGAAAAGGGCGAGGTGATCCTCTCCTCCAAGCTGTTTGGCGATATTATCAGAAAGATGCCCTCCTGCTACGTCACGGTGGAGATCGATAATAAGAGCTATCTCACCACCATCGAGGGCGGCCGCTCCAACTTTACCATCACCGGTATGGATACCGAAAACTTTCCCGAGGTGCCGGACGTGCTCAGCGAGGACGGTATCTCCCTTACCTATAATGATTTCCGTAATATGGTGCGGCAGACCATCTTCGCCGTATCCATTACCGACCTGAAGCCCATCCTCACCGGTGTGCTCTTTGAGCTGAATGCCGATCAGGGCACCGTCAGCGCCGTGGCGGTGGATAACTTCCGACTGGCCATCCGCAAGGTGCCCTTCGCGCAGGTGATGGGTGATTTCAAAAAGGTGGTCATTCCCTCCCGCGCGCTCAATGAGATGCTGAAAATTCTGCCCGAGGGCGAGGAGGATCTCATTACCATTAATAACAGCAAGAGCTTCGTTGCCTTTAGGTACGGCAACGTCAAGCTGGTCTCCCGCCTGCTGGAGGGTGAGTTTTTGGACTATAAGGCCGCCCTGCCCAAGGACTATAAGTTCCGCGTCAACGTGGACGTGAGAGAGTTTACCCACGTCATCGAGCGGGCGGCGCTGATGGCAAACGCCACCATCATCAGCCCGATCCGCTGCGACTTCGACTACGATCGGATCGAGATCACCACCGCCTCCAACCTCGGTAAGTTTGAGGACTTTTTACAGGTGGAGAACTTTAATGAAAAGATGGTGATCGGCTTCAATTATAAGTATATGCTGGCCGCGCTGCAGGCCTGCGACGACGACGTGGTGCAGATCGAGCTGCAATCCAACCTGGCTCCCATCATCCTGCGCCCCATCGAAAAGGACGATTATCTGTTTTTGGTCTTGCCCTTGAGAATGAAGGAGTAAAATGAAACAATTATTAATTCAAGATGAATACATCCGCCTCTGCGATGCCATGAAGCTTTCGGGCGAGGCCGATACCGGCGGGATCGCCAAGCTCTTGATCTTAGACGGCTTGGTGGCGGTCAACGGTGAAATCTGCACCATGAAGGGAAAAAAGCTCTATGAGGGCGATACCTTTTCCTTCGATGGGCAGGACTATCGGATCGTTCGATGAAAATTCGCACGCTGCGGCTGGAAAATTTCAGAAATTTTGAGGACGAAACCTTCGAGTTTGCCGACGGCATCAACATTTTGGCAGGCCACAATGCCCAAGGAAAGACCAACTGCATCGAGGCGATCTTCTTTTGCTCCTGCCTGAAAAGCTATCGGGTGATCAAAGAGGAGCAGTTGATCCGCTTCGGTGCGGAGAATGCCGCCATCACCCTCACCTTTGAGGTAGGGGATCGGGAGGAGCAGCTTCAAATCCTGTTTAAACGCAACCATTCCAAGGAATACCGCTATAACGGCCTTGTGGTGGAGCGGCTGCGGGATCTGCTGGGCTGCTTTCAGTCGGTGATCTTTACCCCCGACCATTTGAATTTGATCAAGGAAGGCCCCCATAAGCGCAGAGGCTTTTTGGATATTGCGCTGTGTTCGTTGGATCTGCAATATACCGATCGGCTTCTTAATTACCAAAAGATCCTCAAAAATCGCAACGCCCTTTTAAAGCAATGCCAAAGCAATCCTTTGATGGCCGATATGCTGGAAATCTGGGACGAGCGGCTGGCCGAGGAGGGCGCTTACATTGCCAAGGCCCGTAAGGACTATATCGACGTTCTTTCGGAGCAGGCCAAGGGCTTTTATTCCGAGATCTCCCAAGGCAAGGAAAAATTAAAGCTCATCTATCTCAATCAGTTTACCAAGGATGCGGTTTCCGAGGAAGAATATAAGGCGCTGTTCCTCAGCCGCCTGCAAAAGCTGCGGGAGCAGGATATTGCCATGGGTCAAACGGTCAGCGGCATCCATAAGGACGATATTTTAATTCTGCTCTCGGGCAAAAATATGAAGTTTTTCGCATCCCAGGGTCAGATCCGCTCGGCGGTGCTGGCCATGAAGCTGGCGGAGGCCGAGTGCATCCTCCAAAAGAGCGGCCATCAGCCGGTGCTGCTGCTGGACGATATCCTCTCGGAGCTGGATGCAGGCCGCCAAAAATTCATCTTTAAACGGATGGAAGGGCGGCAGACGGTGCTTTCCACCTGTGAGCTGGGAAAGATCCGTAAAAAAGGAAATAAGGTATTTACCATCAAAGAAGGAAAGGTGGCGAGGATCCGTGTATCTGCATCTGGGTCAGGACGTCCTGATTAAAAAGAGCGACATTATCGGCATCTTCGATCTCGATAAAGCCACCGTTTCCAAGCGCACCCGCACGTTTTTGGATCAAAAGCAAAGGGAAGGGCTGCTGGTCAATACGGCCACCGATCTGCCCAAATCCTTCGTGGTGTGCAACTGGGGCAGCCAGGTCATCGTTTATATCTCGCAGATCTCGCCCCAAACCCTGATGAAGCGTTGTAATTATATTCAAAAAATCAGCTACATTTAAGATAAGGAGAAAATAAAATGGATCAGCAAAAAGTCACCAATCAATACGACGAATCCTCGATTCAGGTATTGGAGGGACTGGAAGCAGTACGGAAGCGTCCGGGTATGTATATCGGTTCGACCTCGATCCGCGGTCTGCACCATTTGGTTTATGAAATTGTGGATAACTCCATCGACGAAGCCTTGGCAGGCTATTGCGATACCATCAAGGTGTCCATTCTGCCGGGCAATATCATTGAGGTGGAGGATAACGGCCGCGGTATCCCCGTGGGCATCCATCCCAAGATGGGCATCCCTACGGTAGAGGTCGTTTTCACCATCCTGCATGCAGGCGGTAAATTCGGCGGCGGCGGATATAAGGTGTCGGGCGGTCTCCACGGCGTTGGCGCTTCGGTCGTAAACGCCCTGTCCGAATGGCTGGAGGTAGAGGTCAAGGACGGCACCCATATCTATCAGCAGCGCTATGAGCGCGGCAAGAGCGGCGGCACGCTGCGGGTTGCGGGCGATACCACCGAAAAGGGCACCAAGGTGCGCTTTTTGGCCGACGATCAGATCTTCGAAACGCTGGACTATGAGTACGACGTCTTGCTCAAGCGTCTGCGGGAGCAAGCCTTCCTCAACGCCGGTTTACGCATCGACTTTGAGGATAAGCGCGAGGGTCAGGAAAAGAAAAAGACCATGTGCTATGAGGGCGGTATCAAGGAGTTCGTTACCTACCTCAACCGCGCCAAGGAGCCGATCCATGAAGAGGTCATCTACGTCAGCGGCATGAAGGGTACCTCCATGGCCGAGATCGCCATGCAGTATACCACCAAATACGATGAAACGATGGTCTCCTTTGCCAATGATATCAATACCACCGAGGGCGGTACCCACGAAACCGGCTTTAAGGCGGCGATGACCCGTGTCATCAACGAATATGCCCGTAAAAATAATTTCTTAAAGGAAAAGGATAACGACCTTTCCGGTGAGGACGTCCGTGAGGGCTTGACCGTGATCATCAGCGTCAAGGTGGAGGAGGCCCAGTTCGAGGGCCAGACCAAGACCAAGCTCGGCAATTCCGAGGTGCGCGGTCTGGTCAGCTCCATCATCACCGAAAAGCTCAATGAGTTCTTTGAAGAAAATCCCAAGGTCGCCCGCGCCATCATCGGCAAGGCGGTGGATGCCTCCCGTGCCCGCGAGGCGGCAAGAAAGGCACGAGAAAGCGCCCGCAAGAGCGCCCTTTCCACTTCCCTCTCGCTGCCCGGTAAGCTGGCCGATTGCCAGAGCAAGGATACCAAGTATTCCGAGATCTATATCGTTGAGGGTGATTCCGCAGGCGGCTCCGCTAAGAGCGGCCGTGACCGTAAGTTCCAGGCGATCCTCTCTCTGTGGGGCAAGACCCTGAACGTGGAAAAGTCCCGTTTGGACCGCGTTTATAATAATGATAAGCTGCAGCCCATTATCGCATCGCTGGGTACCAATATCGGTGCCGATTTCGATATCAATAAGCTGCGCTACGGCAAGGTCATTATCATGGCCGATGCCGACGTCGACGGTGCCCATATCCGCACCCTGCTGCTGACCTTCTTCTTCCGCTTTATGCGTCCCTTGGTGGAGGGCGGCTACGTTTATACCGCCGTTCCGCCCCTTTATAAGCTGGTGAAGGGCAAGGAGACCCGCTACGCCTATTCCGATGCCGAGCGGGATGAGATCTCCGCCGCAATGCGGGCAAGCGAGGGCAAGGGCAAGATTGAGATCAGCCGTCATAAGGGTCTTGGTGAAATGAACCCCGAGGAGCTTTGGGCTACCACCATGAACCCCGAGACCCGTACCTTGAAGCAATTTACCTTAGGCGACGCCATCGCGGCCGATGAAACCTTCTCCATC
>JAFQKO010000050.1 GCA_017396865.1 Clostridia bacterium
AACGGTGATATCGCCGTCGAAGACCATATTGACGGTCTGGTGGTCCACCACGTTATTATCGCACTTATAAACGCATTTGCCGTATTGGGTATTCTTCAAGCCCTCCATGACCTCCTCATCGGTGGGATCATGCTTCATGGAGGCGGCTTTGCGGAACCAGCCGTTGAGCTTATCGTCAAAATACAGCTTAACGGCGTTATAATAGCAGGTCTCACCGTGGGGACAGCCCTGCCAGCAATAGTCGGGCGCACCTGCGGGTGCATTCTCGGGCTTAAAATGCTTCAGGGAGCCAAAGGACTGGATCTTCTTACAATCCTTATCCAGCAGCCATTGGAGGATATCCAGATCATGGCAGCATTTCTGCAACAGCATAAAGGTACTGCGGTCGGCATTGCCCCAGTTGCCGCGGACAAAGCTATGGCTCTGGTGGCGGTTGCCGACAGCCTCAATATGCTCCACCGAAACGATATCGCCCAAAATACCGCTTTCAATGATCTGCTTCAACTGCATAAAATAGGGGGCATAACGCAGCACGTGGCAGACCATAATTTTTGCGTTATACTTTTTCGCCTGCGCATAGATTTCGGCGCACTCCTCGGGGGTGGGCGCAACGGGCTTTTCCAGCAGTAGGTCGTAGCCCAGCTCGATGGCCTTCATGGCAGGGGCGTAGTGCATCTGATCCATGGTGGAGATGATGCAGATATCGGCAAACTTCTCCCGCTCCAAAGCATGCTCCCAGGTCACAAAGCAATTCTCCTCGGGCACGTTATGCTTTTTGCGGATATATTCACGGCGATCCTCGATCGGCTCTGCCACACCAACCACCTTGAAGCGATCGGGATACTCACCCATGATATCGGTATAGCGGCCGCCGCGGCCGCCCGCACCTAACACAATTACCTTTAAAGGTTCCATCTTCAGATCCTCCACGATTTTAAAGATTTGACTTTTGCTCAAAATTATGATAAACTTGCATTATCACCTACATTTTAGCGTTTTTTTAAAAAAAATCTATGTTTTTTTGCATATATTATCTTTGATTTTATATACAAGGAGAAGCGATGAAAGGCATAGTGATTTCCAACAATCCCCATATTACCGCCCTCTACACCTTTTTTCGGAATCAGCAAACGGCAGATTTTGTTTTCCGCGGAGAGTCCCATGATTTTTACGAGCTGGTCTGCATCAACGAAGGGCGGGCGGGCATCACCGCCGACCATCGGGTTTTTGAGCTGGAGGCAGGGCAGGCCTTTTTGCATCCGCCCATGCAATTCCATGCCATCTACGGCCTGAACGAGCCCTTTACCTATACCATCATCACCTTTTCGGGAACGGACATTCCCAAAACCCACGACCGCGTTTGCCGACCGAGCGAGCCTGCGGCAATGGAGCATCTTTATCAATTGGGCAAACAGCGGTTTCTCACCGCCCCCTATTGGATCAAGGAGGCCACCGACCCCCTCCCCTTTGTGAAGGAGCTGGAGCGGTTTTTACTGCTGCTCCATCCCGAGGAAAAGCGGCGCACCCAATCCCAAAGCGCCCTCAATTATGCCACCATCATCCGCACCCTGCAGCAAAATATCCGCCGCCGCCTGACGGTGCGGGAGCTGGCGGAGCTTTGCAGCATGAGCGAGATCAACCTGCAAAAAACCTTTTCCCGCTACGCAGGCGTTGGCATTATGGACTATTTCAACCGCATCAAGATGCAGGAGGCGATCCGCCTTTTGCAGGCGGGGCTTTCGGTCAAGGAAACCGCCCTGCAGCTTGGCTATACCGACCAGAATTATTTCAGCACCGCCTTCAAGCGCATCATCGGCAAAACGCCCACCCATTATAAATAAAAACGGAGAAGGTTCACCTTCTCCGTTTTATTTATAAATTCTCAAACGTGTATGATAGACGTTGACACGGCAGCGGCCGTCGTAGACGTCGGAATATTGGATCAGCAGGAAATTGCCCTGCTCATCCCGCAGATTGAGGTTATTGGAATAATAGCACCAAGCGTCCTTTTTGCGGATCATAAAGGTACCCGCGTCCCAATCGGCGGCGTTATCGGAGGTATAGAAAACAAAGCCCTCCTCGCCGCTTGCCCGACCGTGCAGAATATAAACGCCGTCGATCAGCGCAATCTGCGGATTGCGGATACCCTTATCCAGATAGCAGGGCTTACAGACCGACCAGCTTTTTCCAAAATCCGAACTGACAACGTGATCCAATTCGCTCTCGGAATTGGAGTTATAGGCATAGGCGTGGAGCACCCCTTCCGCATCGAACAGCATCGCACCGTACCCCCGCCCGACGGTATCGAAGGGAACGACGCCGACCTCCTCAAAGGTCAAGCCGTTATCGGTGCTCCGATAAAGGCGATAGAGATCCTCCGGCTTTTCACCGAGGAAATACTCATTGCAAAAATGGAGGGCATAGATCACGCCCTCATAAACGCAGGCGTCATAGACCCGTCCGCCGTAGGGCGAAAGCTCGATCGGCTCGCTCCAGCTTTTGCCGCCGTCGGTACTGCGGATCGCCAACGGCGTGCCCCATGGCTCGCAGCATACCGCATCACGGGTAGAATTTTGCAAACAGATGGCAACGATGCTGCCATCGGGGCAGGCGACTGCCTTTTCCACCGAGATGGTATACACGCCATCCAGCAAAGAGTTCATCGAAAATTCCAGCGTCTGCACCGCACCGAAGGTTTTGCCCGCATCCTCCGAGATGCGATATTCCACCCAACCGAAGGTGGAATGGCCGCGGCTTCGCACCGCAGAACAGTTGGAATTAAAAACGATGATCTTATCGGGCGCAAATTCCGCCATCGCATGGGTCATATGCCCGCTGCGGTTTTTACTTTCGTTGTCCACGTACAAGGTTGGCGCTTCGATCAGGGCAGTATAATTTTCTCGTTCAATCCGCATTCTTACACCTCATTAAAATTCCTGTAATACGCCAGCAGCAGGTCGATCATCTCGCCATAGCTTTTCAAACCCGACTCCTGATCGTTGGATTGGAGATATCCCTCATAGATCGCACCGGAGGTATTGCTGATGACGGTATCGCGATACTGCTCCCAATAGGCATCCTCTGCCTGAATATCCCGCAAAACGCCTTTATCGCACAGCTGCGCCGCTTTCCTTGCCAGCTCAACATCCTCATCATACAGCGCAGAAAAGGCATATTGGAAGGCCATCAGGCTGCCGCTATATTGAAAATCGGCACGATCGGAGGTCTTGCAGGCAAGATAGCTCAAAAAGTTCGCCTCATCCTCGGCCATAAAGCCGCGAAAATGGGTCAGCTCATGGCACATCGTTGCAGGCAAGGAAAAGGAGGGTACGTCGATATTGATGCCCGATTCGAAGGGGATATAGATCCCCGTTGTCATCACCATGGAAAAGAGCTTGGAGGTCAGCAGCGGCTTATTGCGCACGTTTGCCATCTCCAGAACGGGGATCTTTTTTTCCAGCGCCGCATAGGCGGCACGCGCCCCCTCTGCCACCTCGGAAAAGTCCTCGTTCAGCAGCAGGGCAACGCCGTTTTCATCCTCCCGAAGCTTTTGGCGGTAAAAGTTGCAATCGATCACCAGCAGCTCGCAGAGGTCGTAAAGCTCCTCCTTGGTGCTCTCCCGCACCGAAAGCTCCATGTGAGCCGTGATGGGATCGCGATAATAGTTCAACCCCATAAACAAAACGAAGCAGAAATACACCACGCTCAGCCCGCCCAGCAGATTCAACCCCAGCCGATACAACCGATTTTTCCAAACGGTACGGTTGCGGCAGATCTGCACCACCGACCAAACGATATAAAACAACAGCGCCAATACGCCCAATAGGATCAAAATTTCCATCACCGAAAAGGGAAATAACGACACCACCCAACCGAAAACGTTGGCAAAAAACGGATAGATATACTTGGAATGGAAGCCCTCCACCCAGCCGTTATCCACCTTGGCCATCAGCGTTAAAAGCAGCCCCAGCGGCGCCAACAGTAGCAGCCAGATGCGTTTATATCGAAAAATGCGATTGAGCATAAAAACTCCTTTTGCGTTATTATAGAAAAAGCAAGAAATTTCGAAAGAAATTTCTTACTTTTTCTCATCAACACATCTTATTTTCTTAAAGAATAGGGATGCCCGCCTCTTTGCAGAGGGTGAGGGTCTTTTCATCCCAGATCGAAGCCTGCACCTCACCGATATGGGCAGTGCCCAGCAGCAGCATACAAAGGCGGCTTTGGCCGATACCGCCGCCGATGGTGAGAGGCAGCTCGTTGTTCAGCAGCGCCTTATGGAAGGGCAGCTCCCGCCGATCCTCGCAGCCTGCGATCTTAAGCTGCTTCGCCAGGCTCTCGGGGCTGACACGAATGCCCATCGAGGAAAGCTCAAAGGCCTGCTGCAGGCGATCGTTCCAGAAGAGCAGGTCGCCGTTGAGCGACCAATCGTCGTAGTCGGGAGCGCGGCCGTCGTGGGGCTTGCCCGATTTCAAGGCGGCGCCGATCTCCATCAAAAAGACGGTGCCCCGCTCCTGAACGATGGCGTTCTCCCGCTCCTTTCCCGAAAGGTTGGGATAAAGATCCTCCAGCTCCTGGGAGGTAATGAAGGTGATCTCGCGGCTGAGCGCAGGCAGCACCTGCAGCTGGGGGAACATGATCCGCAACGTTTCGTTGGTATCACAGATGGCGCCGACGATCTTGGTGACCACGGCCTTTAAATAGTCCTTGGTGCGCTCCTCTTCGGTGATGATCTTTTCCCAATCCCACTGATCCACGTAGATGGAATGGAGGTTATCCAGTTCCTCATCGCGGCGGATGGCGTTCATATCGGCATAAAGGCCGGTATCCTTCTGAAAGCCGTAGTCCCGCAGGGCCTGCCGCTTCCATTTGGCCAGCGAATGCACCACCTCGGCATAGGTGCCGGTATCGCGGATCTCAAAGGCCACGGGGCGCTCCACACCGTTGAGGTTATCGTTGAGCCCCTTATCGGAGGCGACGAACAACGGAGAGGAGACCCGACGCAGGTTCAATGCGCCACACAGCATGTCCTCAAACAGCCGCTTGATCAGGCCGATGGCCTTTTGGGTATCGTAAAGAGAGAGGGCCGGCTTATATCCGGCGGGGATAAATACTTTGCTCATGATTTAAACCTTTCTTCGTTCCCTGCGGAGAATGGCGAAGGGCGGCAATGCCAGCGGCAGCCGCACCCGCATCTCTGCGTGGGGTGCACTTTCTATTGCTTCCCCGTTTTCATCCTGCATGGATTCCACGGTGATGGGATAGGGATCCCGCTTCGGCTCCAGCACCCAAAGCGTTTCCCCGATTGAAAACTTATTTTTTTGGACAAACAGCCCCGATTGCTCGGTGGCCACCGCTACCACGTCGGTATTGCGGATATAGCCGCCGTCCTTGAAGTTCTGCGCCTCGGCATTGGGCGCACCGAACAAAAAGCCTGTGGTATAATCCCGATGGGAAACACCCTTCAGCTCCTCCAGCAGCGCCGCATCAAAGGGCTTGCCCGCCTTAAGATCGTCCAGCGCGCGGCGATAGGCGCGGCTGACGCAGGCGGCATAGTAAAAGCTCTTCATTCTGCCCTCGATCTTAAGAGAGGCGATGCCCGCCTCCTCCAGCTCCTTGAGGTATTCGATCAGGCAGAGATCCTTGGAGTTAAAGAGATAGGTGCCCCGCGCATCCTCCTCCAGCGGGAATTGCTGATCGGGGCGGGTGCGCTCCACCAAATCATAGCTCCCGCGGCAGGGCTGGGCGCAGGCGCCCTGATTACCGCTGCGGCCTGTGAGCACCGCAGAAAGCTGGCAGCGCCCCGAATAGGCGATGCACATGGCGCCATGGGCGAAGCATTCCAGCTCCACCTCGGCGGGCAGCTTTTCCCTTAGGGCGCGGATATCGGCCAGCGGCATCTCCCTTGCCAGCACAATGCGGCTCGCCCCCAGCTCATGGTAGGTGCGCGCCGCCTCATAGTTCGTTACGTTCGCCTGGGTGGAGATATGGATCGGCAGGCTCGGCGCATAGCGCTTCGCCATTGCCATCACTCCCAGATCGGCAATAATCAGCCCATCGGGCTTCAAACTCTCCAGCATCTCAAAATAAGCGGGGAGCTGCAGCAGATCGGCATGGGTGGGATAAATATTGGCTGTGATGTAGATTTTCTTGCCGCGGGCATGGCAATAATCGATGGCTTCCTTCAGCTCTTGCTCATCGAAATTCTCGCTGGCCGCCCGCAATCCGAAGGAGCGATAGGCGGCATACACCGCATCGGCTCCATAGGCCACGGCGTACCGCAGCTTTTCCATATTGCCCGCAGGGGCTAAAAGTTCCATGCTCAAGCGACTGTACCCGTTCCGCGGAGATCCTCCCCGGCCTTCTTCAGATTGATCTTATGATCGGCTTCGTTGATAGCGAACAGCGTTTCGTTATCGGATTGGGTAACAAAATACATATAGTCGGTCTTCGTGGGCTTCAGCACCGCTGCGATAGCCTCTGCACCGGGGCTGCAGATGGCGCTCGGCGGCAAGCCCTTGCTGAGATAGGTATTATAAGGATCGTTGGTGAGCAGATCGGCAGCGGTAACGGTACCGTTTGCCATCGGCAGGATATAGCAGAGGGTTGCTTGGGATTCCAGATACGGGAAATCCTTATCCTTCAGGCGGTTAAAATAAACGCTGGCCGCCTTATTCAGCTCCTTGCCGCCCTCGGCCTGCAAAATGGAGGCCAGGGTAACAAGCTGATCCAGCGAATAGCCCGAGTCCTTGATCTTCTTTTGGTTCTCCTCGGTGAGCACCTCTTCCTCAAACCGATCCAGAATATGGCGCACCAACGCCACGGGCGACTCCCCCTTGAAGGTCTTATAGGTGCCGGGATAGAGATAGCCTTCCAGCTGGTAATTACGCGCAGGAAGGCCACTCAAAAAGGAATAATCGGAAAAATCGTAGCTTTGCAGAACCTCCTCCAGCTCTGCCCGTTCAAATACCTTCATGGTATCGCAAAGGGTGGTAACCAGCTCCTCCTGGGTATCACCCGGATTAACAACGAATTCCACCATCGTTTTATTGCCGCCCTTTTGCTGCAGGGCACGGATGATCTGATTATAATCGCTTTGACAATTGATGGTATATTCACCCGATTGGAAGGTGCCCTCGGCATTTTTCAAGCCGCAATACAGCTTAAATACAAAGGTATGATCGATCAGGTCGGCCTCCTCCAGCACGTCGGTGACCTCGCTGACGGAATTTTTGCCCTCCTCGATGGTGAAGGTGATCTCCTTATCCGGCCGCACCAGACCCAACAGCTCGTTGCCCGCGCTGCAGATCCAGGTGGCCAGCAGCACGCTCGTTAAAAGGATCAGCGCATAATAACCGATGGTCAGAGAAAACTTCTTCATCGTTTTCTTGGAGAACAGATCGGAAAAGCGCACCCGCTTTTTCTGCACCGTTTCCTCGGCTGCGTTCTCGGGCTCCAAATAATCCTCGGCCGACGGCACGGCAGGGATCTCCTCCTGCGGCTTGGGCGGCTCCGCCTTCGGAGCCGCCTTTTTGCCGGGATAGGAGCCGGAGGGGTTGGAAACCTTTTTTTGCGGCTTCGCCCCGCCTGAGCCGGGATAGGAACCGGTTATATTACGTTTCTTATCATCCATTGTTCAAAAAACTCCTTGAGAAAGTTATCCTATAATTACACACTATAATTATACACACTTTTTCATGCAATGTAAAGCAAAAAACGAAAATTACTTATCGAGATAATACTCCACGGTATACGGCGCTTCCTCCGCAGGCTGAATCCGATAAAGGCGCAGCTCACCGGGCTCCAGCCGCAAGGGCAAAATCACAACGTCCTCATACTGCAGATGCTGCTCACCGTCCTCCTTGCTGACCTCGTAAACGTGGGAGGCCGCCTTCAGATCCAAGCGGATATGGGCATCCTTTTCATAATCACGGTTGAGCACCATCAGGTATTGATTACCGTAAGCATCCTTGTGCTCGGAAACCGAAATACGCGGCAGCAAAGCACCCTGCAGCAGCTCGCTCTCCTCCATGGAGGTGCGCAAGCCCTCCATGTTGGGCTCATCGGGCAGCAAAGACTCGTCGTGGATGACCCGCAGGCACTCCAGCGCCATCAGGGTATTGCCCAGCATATGCAGCTCACGGTTCAGCTTCTTTTGCTCCTCGAAAAATGCGCCGGGGCCGCCGGTGGCGGGATCGACGTAGCCATCGAACTCGGAATAGCACTCGGCCGCCTTAATGCCGTGCAGAACGCCTGCATAGGCCATCATGCGGGTCATGGCAAAATGATAATGATAATAGATCTTATGGAAATGGAAGCGATGATCCTGATACCAGAACCAGAACGGAATATTTCGTTTTTGAGCGGCACGGCGCACCAGCTCCAGATTACTCCACATATTGGAATTATCGAGCTGCTTTTCGGGATCATAGTCGGAGCGGCCGATGGGATAATAATCGAAGGACATTTCGGCGGGATCAATGACATCAAGGAATTGCTCGATATACTTTTTATAGTCGTCAAAGCTCTCGAAAAATCGGCTGTATTCGGGGTTGGCCACGGTATAGGGCAGTATCTCGGGATAATGCTGCTCGCAATACTCGATCATGCGATGGGTCTCCTCCAGATGCTCCTCCAGCTTGGGCTCATCCCACACACAAAAGCTTTTAACGCACTTCCACTTGGAAAGGTCACGGAGCGCACCCTCATAATCGTTGGTCTCGCAAAAGATGTTCTTATCGCCCATGCCGCCGAAGCGCTGAAGGTCCTGAAACTGCACGTCAACGCCCAGGTCCTCCGCCGCACGCACGATATCCATTGCCATTCTGGGATCGGCCCAAAGGCAGCCGATCAGGTTGAAGCCTGCGTCGATGGCGGTCTGCACGGCGCGGCGGGTCTTCAGATAGGTATGCTCACTTTTGGGCGGCATCCCCATCTTGGTGGGGCTTGCCAGGCTGATAATAAATCGGTCCTGCTTCCAAACGCGGTTGGGGTTTCCGATGGGATGGCGGGCAAGTAACTTATGTTCCATGATTCGTTTCCTTTCTTTGAAAAAATGCGGCTTTACGTGTGGTAAAGCCGCATTGATTTTGGTTAGATTCTTTCTTTAACAACGATGCCTTCTTTAGAGGACTTAAATGCGGCTTCCATGATCTTCATCGAGCGACGCAGCTCATTGGGCTGAACCGCAACCTTAGAATAATCACCGGTCTCCATGCCGTCGCAGAGCATCTCATGGAGCATATAGTTGGTTCTCTTCTCGGCAATGTCGATATGCATGCTCTCGGTAGAATCCTTGGGGCGGGCTGCCATGGTGCGGGTGGGGCCTGCAGCGGTAAAGACAACCGCATTCTCCCAATCCATCTCCACGTCCAACGCACGAACGATATCCGCGCCGCTGCCCCAATCGGCGATCTTCAAAGTACCTGCGTCGCCGTTGATGTACCAACGAGGCTGATCGATCAAATGGAAGGTGCCGACCTCGACCAGTGCATTGGTGCCGTTTTCAAACTTCATCATCATCTTGAAGTTATCATCCACGTCGTCGATCTCCCGATACTTGACGTTCAGCACCTGAGCATAAACCTCAACAACGGGGCTGTCGATCAGCATCAAAAGCTGGTCGATGAGGTGAACGCCCCAGTCCAGCATCATGCCGCCGCCCGCAACCTTGGTGCAGCGCCAGTCGCCGGGGATGCCGCGGGCACCAACGACCTTGGATTCAATATAGAAGGGCTTACCGATGGTACCCTTTTCATATACGTCCTTCACGATGAGATAGTCTCTGTCCCAACGTCTGTTTTGATGAACGGTGAAGATCTTGCCTTCCTCTTTAGCAACCGCCAGAACCTCTTCCAGTTCCTCGGAGTTCATCATAACCGGCTTTTCACACAATACGTGCTTACCTGCCCGCAAAGCCTGAATGGCATAGGGCTTATGAAAATTATTGGGGGTGGTGATCAGCACCAGATCGATCTCGGGATCGTTGATCAATGCCTCGGCAGTATCATACCAAAGCAGACCGGCCTCCTCTACCTTTTCTTTCTTTTCAGGCTTGATATCATAGGCACCCTTAACCTCCATGCGAGAAATCTTTTCCCGCACCAGCTTGGTATGGAAATTGCCCATGCCACCAAAGCCGATAACACCCATCTTAAACATAAGAATCATACCTCCGTTCAATGAGTCGCGTGGTAATACCACTTTTCATACTGACCACATTTTACCCCTTTTACCGTAAAAAAGCAAGACTAAAACGGCAAAAAGTGTGAAAAAATCGGCTTGATTTTAAAGTATACAGGTATTATAATAAAATCATCAAAAGGAGTTGTAGCTTTATGATCGATTTACATTGTCATTCCACCTGCTCCGACGGCAGCTTAGAGCCGATCGAGCTGCTCCGAAAGGCCGAGCAACTGGGGCTGACCTATTTTTCCATCAGCGACCATAATAATGCCCGCGCCTATGAGGCGATCGCTGATCCTGCAGTTCGCTCAATCTTCTCCGGAAAAATAGTTCGCGGCATCGAGCTGACCACCTATCTGGACGGGCAGATGATCGAGATCCTCGGCTACGGCATCGACCCCAAAAAATTAGAGCCGACCATCCAAAAGATTCGCGAGCGGGGCTCCTCCCAACGGTTGATGGAGCTTTTATATAAAGAGTATCGGGCGCGGGGCGTCTATCTCCCCTTCCCCATGGAGGGATATGACCCCAAGGTCTACTTAAATCCCCGCCGCTACGTCTTCAAGCAGTTGGTGGACTTTCCTCAAAATCACCGCTTTTTCTTAGATTTCGAGGCCCATACCGACACACCTCTGACCTACTATCGACAAGAGCTCTACAACGAAAAAAGCCCCTTATACATCGACTGCTCCTGCCTTTACGTTTCCGCCCCCGAGATCATCGACGCCATCCATCAGGCGGGTGGGCTTGCTTTTATGGCTCATAGCTTTTGCTATACCGACGCCATCCACGGCCACCTCGATGAGATCACCGACCGCCTTCCCCTCGACGGGCTGGAATGCTGCTATTCCTCCTTCACGGCGGAGCAGACCGAATCCATCATCGCCCTTTGCAAGCGCAAGGGACTCCTGATGAGCGGCGGCAGCGATTTCCACGGCAAGCTGCGCCCCGCCATCGAGCTGGGCATCGGAACGGGCAATCTTAACATTCCCGACAGCCTCGTTGCCGATTGGATCGAGCCCTATACCTTTTAAATATCAAAAAAACGGTTGCGCCGTATGGCGCAACCGTTTTTTTATTTATGCGGTAAGCAATTTCAAAAGCTTCAGCGCATCAGACAAGGAGACCTTGCCGTCGCCGTTAATGTCGGCAAGCTCGGCATCAAGCTCTGCATCGCCGTTGATCCCGCTCAGCAAGAAAACCACATCCGCACTGTCGGCCGTGTCATCCAGATTGATATCGAATCGTTTTAACTCAACCAGCCGTGCTTCGGCCGCCTCCAGAATATCTAAATTTTTAACCAAAGCCTTGGCTTCGTCGGATAGCCCGTCATAAGCGATGCGAGCCGCTTCAATCGCTTCCTTAGAGTTCAAAGCGACCTTGCCGATGGCGTTAATCATGGCATCTACAGCTTCCGCCTCTTCAACCGAAAGCTCCGCAAAGGTCTCATCCATCCATGCAATCAGTTTATCCACATTCTTTTCGTCCAAAAATTTCTTGGTTGCGTGGTTGATACCGGGATAAAGATCCAACTTTGCGTTATCCTGACCGGCTTCTTTAATTAGGTCATACAGTTGGATAGAATCCTGATATTCGACCTCATTATCAGCCAGACCGTGCTGCAGATAGAAAGGACAAATGTCCTCCGTAATATGCGCCACAGGGGACGCAGCCAAACAACCATTGTAGTTGTCAGCCGCACCGTAGCCCAGCAGAGTGGGCGCATACTGTTGATTGCGATCAGTTGTCAGATCGGTGATAGGATACAATGCCACGCATGCTTGAACGGCAGAGGAATAATCAGCATTGCCCATGGTCAGATCTTCATAAGCAAGATCATTGGAGGTGGCGGCAACAAAGCTTGCCAGATGGCCGCCTGCCGATTCGCCCCAGATCGCAAAACGATCAGCATCCAGATTATAGGTCTCGGCATTGGCGCGAAGATAACGGATAGCCGCCTTGATGTCGTAGATGGGAGCGGGATACTTGGCTTCGCCACCGCAACGGTAGTCCACAAATACAACGGCATAGCCGTCCTCCAGCGCTTGGATGGGGCCGCGGGCGGTATACAAAACAGTACCGTTGGAACTGTTGCCCCCACTGAAGCCGCCGCCGTGAATAAAGATGATCGTCTTGAAGGGGCCTTCCCCATCAGGCGTAACGATATGCAACTTTTGCGTATCAGACAGACTCGCATACTGCAAATTCAGCGTAGCATTCGCATAAGTACTCAAGTCCAGCCGGGAATATGCGCGGTAATTATCGCCGTTTGTCAAAGGAACATGGGGTTCAAATCGCTTTTGCAGAAAAGCAATGATATTGGTAATGGAATCGGTTCCGTTCCAGATCGTTGGATCGGCATGGGGTGCGTCTGCAGGATAATAGGTATCCACCAACTCGGGATCAATTACCGCCTTCAGCGCTTCTTCCAGATCGGAACTGTGATAGGGCTCCACCAAGCTATCGTTCTGTCCATGTGCCAAATAAACGGGAACAGAATCCTCACTCACATAAGTGATGGGAGAAGCGGCCAGCGCCTGCTCCTCGGTCCAATCGGCGCCCAGCAGCTTTTCAATGGGATCGCCGACAGAATCATATAAACTCGAGCGGGAATCCCACTTGGTCAGATCGGAGATACAGTAGTTGGATACCACCGCCATCACTTCAGAGGAATAGGTTGCGTTACCCATAGACAGGTCTTCAAATTCAGCCACACCGTTCGTCAGCGCCGTCATAAGTGCCAGATGACCGCCCGCAGAAGCACCAAATACTGCAATGCGGCTTGCATCAAGGCCGTATTCATCGGCACGGGCGCGAATATAGCGAATCGCCGCCTTGCAATCATAGATCTGCGCAGGCCATTGTGCTTCAGAAGCATACCGGTAGTTGGCGCAGACCACAGCATACCCCTTTTCCACGATGGCATCCAGGATCCCCTGCGCTTCGGGCGCAGTTGCCTTATCGCCGGTAAGCCATGCACCGCCATGGTAGTAGACCACCACAGGGAAGGGACCCTCACCATCGGGCAGGTGGATATCCAGCTTCTGTCGTTCAGACTGATCGGCATAGGCAAGATCAAGAAAATCGCGTGGCTCTTCTTCAGGAAGCTTCGAAGCATCACGGAGGTATACCTCCATTTCGGCCAGCTGTACATAAGCAGAGCTTTCACCGGAAGCTGCACCGGAAACCCCATTGACCACCAAACGGATCAAAACCGCATCGACTGTATCGAAGCTATAACTGTATGCCTCGGTTGGAGAAGCACAACTTCCGTTGGTGATGGTATCAATAGTAATAAAGTCGGCATCGGTTGTACCGCCGGTGCTGTATTGAATGGAAAAATCGGTAGGAAAGTTGGCGGCGCGACCGTCGGCAGTGGCAACATCGTTTCTGGGATACAGAACAATTTGGTTGACGGCAGACAGTTCACCCAGATTAACAGCAACCACAACTCCGCTTGCATTTTTATTAGAGGAGTACCCATAGTTGCCTGCTGAAACGTCAGACTGAGTTATACCGTCGGTCAGATAGTCAATCTTGAAAAACTGGGCAAGACCAACATCGGAATTGGTCAAGGCAGTTTTGCCCAAAGCCAGATTTACATTATAATCCACAACGGGGATATCCCAGTTGCTACTGTCAATATAGTTGAAATCATCTCTAAAAAGGAGCTTTCCGTTTTGAGTGACTTTGATATAATCCACCTTACCGGCCTCTTTTTTAGAGAAGCGCAAGCCCAAAGGACCCGCAGAGAAGTCAGTCGGCATCGTATCGGTAGAGATCAATTCTTCGTTGATATACGTTTTAACCGTAGAACCGACGATCTCGATTTTTAAATCTACCATGGCACCCGTTGCCACATTAGCATTGGCGACCTTATTGATGGAAGATGCTGACCAACTGCCGGGCTGATGAATCCAGACACCGACAGGATTGACCAATGCCATACACCACAGAGCAGGATTAGGAGATCCGTTACCCACCAAAAGACCCAACGCCTGATAATCAACGCAAGCACGCATCTCTACGGTATAGTCACCGGAGAAGGTTTGTGTGGTATAGTAGGTTACGGCATCGCCACCGGGAATCACCAGTTGGCCGTTTTGAATACTGACGCGGCCATCGGAGGAAGCAGAAGGATACAGTTTAATCAAAGCCGCCTCTGCCGCCTCCAGCACAGACAGATTTTCAACCAAAGCCTTGGCACCGTTGGAAAGCGCCTCGTAAGCCGCGCGGGCGGCTTCAATAGCTGTTTTGCTGCTGCGGGTGATATCACCGAGATCGGTAATCATGTCGTCGACCGTATAAGCCGCCTTCTGATCCTCGGGCAACACAGGAATATCCAGCTTATCATTCAGCCAATTATAAATTGCATACAAATTGCGCTCGGAAAGAAATTTACCGCCGGGGCCATGGATCAGGCCGGGGAACAGCTCGAGCCGATGGCCGTTGCCACCTGCATCCACCAAAGCGTTATACAAATCAACAGAATCCTGATACTCAACCAGTGTATCAGCCATACCGTGTTGCAGGTAAACGGGGCAATCATCAGCAGATGCCTGCGCCACAGGAGAAGCATCCCAACAGTTTTGATAGTTTTCACTTTCGGGATCGGTACCTGCGGCATACCCCATCAGATTTGCAGTCCAACCCTTGGAATTATTATAGGCGGAGGTCAGGTTGGTGATGGGATACCATGCCACGCAGGCCTGAACAGCAGAGGAATAGTCCGCATAGCCCATGGACAGATCCTCATAAGCAGGTTCATTTCCGGTAAGCGCCACAAAGCTTGCCAGATGGCCGCCTGCAGATTCACCCCAGATGGCAAAGCGATCGACATCCAGCTTATAGATTGCGGCATTGGCACGAAGATAGCGGATCGCCGCCTTAATATCGTGAACGGGCGCGGGATATTTGGCCTCTCCGCTGAGACGGTAGTCCACAAAGGCCACTGCATAGCCTGCATTGACAGCCTCCAACGTCGCACGCCCGACCCAATAGACAGAACCGTTCGAGCTGTTCAAGCCGGTGAAACCGCCGCCATGGATAAATACAATGGTAGGAAACGGCCCATCGCCCGTTTCGGGCGTAACAATATGAAGGATCTGCGAATCGGATTGAGTACCATACTTCAGCATCGTTGTGGCATTGGGCCAGGTCTTAAGATCCACATTGCTGAAAGTCTGGCTGTTATCATTGCCGGAGAGGGTGGTGTGGGGATTAAACCATTTACCCAAAAAATCGGTGACCGCTGCAGTGGGCTCTGCAGAGTTCCAGTAGGTGCTGTCGCCATGAGCGCCTTCGGCAGGATAGAAGGTATCAACCTTGGAAATACCATTAGCAGCAACGATAGCCTTCTCCAAATCGGAGCTGTGATAAAACTCCACCACAGCATCATCCTGACCGTGGCACAAGAGAACGGGAACGGAATTTTCATCCACATAAGTAATGGGAGAGGCTGCCAGCGCCTGCTCCTCGGTCCAATCGGCACCCAGCAACTTTTCAAGAGGATCACCAACGGAATCATACAAGTTCGAGCGGGAAGTCCACTTGGTCAGATCGGAAATGCCATAGTTGGACACCACCGCCATCACTTCAGAGGAATAGGCTGCATTGCCCATTGTCAAATCTTCAAATTCGGTCATACCATTGGTCAGCGCTGTCATAAGCGCCAGATGACCGCCCGCAGAAGAACCAAAAACTGCAATACGGCTTGCATCAAGGCCATATTCCTCGGCATGGGCGCGGACATAGCGGATCGCCGCCTTACAATCATAGATCTGCGCAGGCCACTGCGCCTCAGAGGCATAGCGGTAGTTAGCGCAAACCACGGCATAGCCCTTTGCCACAAGGCTATTCAAAATTCCTTGCGCTTCGGGCACATCTGCCTTATCGCCGCTGAGCCATGCGCCGCCGTGATAGTAGACCACCACGGGGAAAGGGCCTTCCCCGTCGGGTAGGTGAATATCCAACTTTTGCCGTTCGGACTGATCGGCATAGACCAAATCAGAGAAAACACGCACAGTCGTTTCGACTTGAGCATTGTAGATTTCCAATTCGGTCAACTGAACATGAAGGTTATTCTTCCAAGTATCCGGTAGGTTGATCTTGGTAAAGGTAAACTTTACATATCGCCCGCTAACCGCCTGATCCAACGTCACAACGGCGGGATCGGTGGAAACGGCGGGAACATCTCCGTTGACAATGGTTGCAACGGTAGTCCAAGCGGCATTATCGTTACTCACCTGCACGGTATAGTCGATGGGGAACAAACGAGGGGTTGTAAGGTCTGCATTACGGGGATACAGTTTCCATTGATTAAAGGCGGTTTCGGTACCGAAATCAAAGGTTGCCGTCACAGCGGTGGGCAGAACGACAGGCTCGGTAGCCGAAGTGCCGACTCCCAGCTTTTGGCTCGACCAACCGTAAGCAGAGGTATTGCCGAGCGTAACACCGTCGTTGAGTAAGCTCTTATCCCAAGCACCACCAAGATTGGAGGAAACAGTCAGCGTTGCACCCAGTGCCAGATTTTCACTGTTATTGCCGGTCTCGGCCAATACGGGGCCAAAGCCTTGAAGTATCATCAGAAGTGCCAACAGCACGGAAAGCAGTCGCATTGAAGCACTCTTTCTTTTCATATTTTTCATACACCTTTCATAGTTAAAATGGGCTGTAAAAACGAGTTTTTACAGCCCTTTTTCTTGATTTACTCGGCAAGCATCTTCAAAAGTCGCAGAGCATCGGCAAGGGAAATCTTACCGTCTCCGTTCACGTCGGCAAGATCGGCATCAACTTCTGCAGCGTCGTTGATACAGTTCAGCAAGTAAACTACGTCGGCAGAATTGGTGATGAGATCGCCGTTGAGGTCCACATTGAAGAGGTCCTCGCCTACAAACAGCAAGCCATCCTGCACCATCCATTCGGTGGCGTAAAAGATGCTGTTCTGCTCCAGCAGCGCCGCAAGACTGCCATCGGCAATCGCACCTGCCTCAAAGGTTGCGGCGGTTGCCAGATTTGCATCGCGATTGGTGGCGGAATCGGCAGAGCCTGCCAGCCAATAGTTGTTGCTGTAGCGGCTGTAGCTATAGAGATAACTGCTTGTAAGGTCGTTGTAGCGGGCGATGGCATAACGGCTTGCGCCACTCAACTGCCCCATGTTCACGCAGTTGATGATATAGGCCATGTTCGCGCCGTTCTGGCCCCAGTCGGTGATACCGGACACGTGCTTTGCAGCGGTGACGTCACCGCTGTTGACGCAGTTGAGGATCTTGGAAGCGGCCGTTGCACGGCCTGCAATACCGGCCACCGAGAGATCCTTTTCGCTGCCGTCGGAAATGGCGAGGGTTACGTCGGCGCCGTTATGGCAGTTTTCGATCAAGGTGCCGTTGACGGCACGGCCGACGATACCGCCCACACCGTAGTCGTCACCGCTGACGGTATCGACCGGCAACAGTACGCTGACGGTACTGTTCAGCAGGCGGACGTTGCGGATGGTTGCCCCGTTGGCATTGGCAAAGAGGCCGACACCGTTGCTGTTCACGTAATTTCCGGTAAAGTTGATGGCAAGATCGGTAATGGTATAGTGGCCGCCATCGTAGGTGCCGGCGAAGTTTGCAGCCTGACCGCCGATGCCGATATAGCCCTCGATATCCTTCATGGAGATATCGGCTGTTTGGGTGAAGGTGAAGCCTTCCAAAGCGTGGGCTTTGGAATACTGCTCCAGCGCCACAAGATCGGCGGCATCCGCGACCAGCCATTCGGAGGCGGTCTCAAAATTGTCGCAATAATGGAGATACTTCGCGCCCATCGGTGCCTGATCTTTCAGTTTCAGGGTTGCCAGCAGAGCTTCGGCTTCTGCGATCAGCGTTTCCGCATCGGCGGTCTTTTCCAGCCAAGCGGTAATCTGCTCGCCGCCCTCAAAATGGGAGGGCTCCAAGGCCTCAAAGAGAGCCTTATATTCCCGCAATGCATTGACAGCGGGATCACCGAAAATCTCCAGCTCGGTCAGCTGAACATGGAGATTATTCTTCCAGGTATCGGGCAGATTGATCTTAGTGAAGGTAAACTTCACGTACCGTCCGCTGACAAACTGATCCAGCGTCACAACGGCAGGATCGGTCACAACGGCGGGAACCTCTCCATCGGTGATGGTAGCAACGGTGGTCCAAGTGGCATTATCGTCACTGACCGCCACAGTGTAGTTGATGGGGAACATCCGCGCCACCGTCAGATCGTGATTACGGGGATACATCTTCCATTGATTGAAGGTGGTTTCGGTGCCAAAATCAAAGGTAGCCGTTACGGCGGTGGGCAGGGTGGCAGGCTCGGTAGCCGAGGTGCCGACGCCCAACTTTTGGGTAGACCAGCCGCAGGCAGTGGCAGTACCGACGGTTGCTCCGTCGTTGAGATATTGCTTATCCCAGGTACCGCCGTTGTTGGAGGAAACGGTCAGGCCTGCGCCAAGCGCCAGATTGGTGCTTACCTCCTCGCTGCTTGCATAACAGACGGCCAGCTCGGAAAGCTGAACGTGAGAATTTTGATAATCATCGCAGGAGTTGATGGCGGTCACGGTGAACCGCAGATAACGCCCGCTCTTCGCCTCCGCAAGCGTTCCGACCGCAGGCTGATAGATGGACTGCGGCACGGTGCTTTCCGTCACGGTAGCAACGGTGGTCCAGGTGCTGTTATCATCGCTGATCTCTACGGTATAGGCAACGGGGAAGCAATATATGACCGTAGGATCAGCTATTCCGTTGGTACGGGGATAAAGCTTCCATTGATCAAAGGTCTTTTTGCTGCCCAAATCTACGACCAGAGTCTTGGGAGTAACAAGGGTGGTGATATTCTTGCCGTCGGAGGCGGAGGACCAACCGCTGGCGGCACTTGAGGTATGGATCAGCACGCCGTCGGTCAGGTTTGCGGCGCCCCAAGCGGAATTGACGGTGGAATTGGCGGTCACGGTGGCACCCAAGGCGATGTTCTCCGCCCCGATCAGGATCGGCTTGACGGTGAGCTTACGGGCGGTTGCAGCGGTCAGGGTGACCGTTTCTGCACCCAGCTCCTTGCCCGCCTCATCGAACCAAACCATTTGATAGTCCACGTCGTTATAAGCCTTGGCGGTGAGGGTCACGGTTGCACCCTCGACCACCTCAACGGCGGCAGACAGCTTAACCTTTTCGCCGTTATATTCCAGATAAGCAGGAACCGACTCATCCGCATTATTGACCGCGATATTAACGGTGCTCTCCCCTGCGGGGCTTTGAACGGTAAAGCTATAGCTACCCGCAACGGCGGTATAAACGGCATAGCCGTCCTTTTGCTCGATAAAGGTCAGGCCCTCGGCATCGCCGCCTTGGAGGGTGGCAAGATCGGCAACGGGCACCATCACGGTTGCGGTGGTATTGGCGGGGACGGTGCAGGAATAACGGAAGGTATCTCCTTCATAATTCCAAGCACTCTTGATCGTGCCGTAAACCGATTCATAGGTGGCATCGGCAGAGCCGAGGCTGCGATCGGGGTGGGGCTGCAGGGTGAAGGTCTTATAGCCCTCGACGGGAACGATACCCGCCATATAGCGATACATCCAGCCTGCTACTGCGCCGTAGGCATAGTGGTTAAAGGAGTTCATGGAGGCTTCACCGAAGCCGTTCTCCACGCTGAAGCTGTTCCAGCGTTCCCACATGGTGGTTGCGCCCTGATCGACGGTATACAGCCAGGAGGGGTTCTCATGCTGCAGCAAAAGCTTATAAGCAAGCTCGGTTTCGCCGATCTCGGTGAGGGTTTCCAGAATGATCTTGGTGCCGAGGAAGCCGGTTTGCAGCTTATTGCCCTTGGCGCGGATATTATCGGTCAGCTGCTTCTTTACCGCTGCAAAGGAGGCTTCATCGGGCAGCAGATCGAGGTAGAGGGCATAGAGGCAAACGCTCTGCTCGCTACGCTTCAGCGTGCCGTCCTCTTGCACGAATTGCTCAATAAAGTATTCTTTTTCGGTCTCATAGACCTCGAGATAGCGGGCGGCATCCTCGGTCTTGCCGAGGGCGGTGGCCATTTCGCTCATCAGCAGAGCATCGTAGGCATAATAGGAAACGGCCAGCATATTTTTGATCTCGGTATCGTTGGACTCATAGGCCAGCCAGTCGCCGTAGTTATGGGCGCCGCCCTTCTTCTCGGTGGAGGCCAGATAGCCGTCGATATAAAGCTGCATCGAATCGTACATCTCGCGGAGGATCTCCACGTCGCCGTACTGCTTATACAGCTCATAGGTCACGATGACGCCCGCATCGGCCCAGCCCAAGGCACCGAAATTATTCCCGAAGGAGCCCATGGGAGAGACCGAAGCGTAGGCACCGTCGGCCCGCTGGGTATCCCGCATGGATTGCAGATAGGTACGCAAAAATTCTTTAGAATTATTGAGATAGCCCGCCGCAACGGAAAAGACCTGCGTATCGGCAGCCCAGCCGTTTCGCTCGTTGCGCTGGGGGCAATCGGTGGGAACGCTCAGATAGTTGCCGTAAAGACCCCAATGAATGTTGGAGAGCAGTTGATTGACGTCGGCATCGCCGGTCACCAGCGAGCCGGTATCCTCCAAGGCAGAGGTCAGCACCTGACCGCGCACCTGATGGATGGTTACCTCCTCGGTGGCGGTGATCTCTAAATAACGGAAGCCATAGAAGCTATGGGTAGAATGATAGGTTTCGGTTTCCACACCGCTCAGGGTATAGCGAGCGGTGGCGTCGGCGCCCCGCAGAGCAACCAGATAGAGGGAGCCCTCAGGGCCGTCGTTGCCACGGGATTTGGAGCCCTTGCTCTCGTTGAGCATCTCGGCATGGCGCATTCTGATTTGGGCACCCGCCGCACCGCTGACGGTCACCTCTTCCCGGCCGACAAAGTTCTGGCCGAAATCGAGAATGGCGGTTTGACCGGGCTTCAGGGTAAAGGCCTCCTCGCCCAGCTCGGCGGTCTTTTTCACCACGCCGTATTGATCGGCGGTCTTGTTGGTCACGCCTTCATAGATGTAGCCGCTCTGCACGGTGCGCTCCAGATCCTCGCGAGCATAGACCTCCACGCCCAAAGAGGTGGAGATGGCGCCGCTGAAATCGGCGCTGACGGCGGTACGCAGCCAGCCTGCATCGTTATAGTCGGCCTGCATCCAATCGGTGTTGATGCGGGCATCATAGGCTTCACCCTCAAAGATATCGCCCATCAAAACGGGGGCATAGCCTAA
>JAFQKO010000051.1 GCA_017396865.1 Clostridia bacterium
CATGGACGAAAACGAAATGCGGGAGATTCTTGCTTCCTTTTTCATCAAGGGATGCGAATGGATCCAATCCGAAACTCCCGTCGGTTCGGGGGATGCCCAGCATTATCAAAACATCGTTTTGGCCGGTGTAGATGAAAACGGGAACGAAGTTACTAACCAAGTGACCTTTTTGGCTTTGGATATCGTAGAGGAGCTGGCGATCAGCGATTATCCCATCACCGTTCGGCTCAACCGGCAAAGCCCTCCCGCATTAAAGCAAAAGGTTGCCGAAGTGATGCGGCACGGCGGCGGGATCGTTGCCGTCTACAATGAAGATTTGATTCTCCAAGCCCTCAAAAAGCTCGGCTACCCGACCGAAGAAGCCCGCGCCTTTGCCAACGACGGTTGCTGGGAGGTGCAAATCCCCGGCAAAACCGATTTTGCCTATATGCCTTTTGATGCACTGCAGATCTTCAATCAAATTCTCAAAGAATCAAGCTATAGCAATATCGAGGAATTATACCGTGCGTTCTGCGACGCATTAAATGAAAAGGTCCAAAAGCTTTATCGAGAGCGAATCGAAAACAAATTCATCTGCAAAGATGGGTGCTGGCAGGCAAAAACTTCTGTTTTAAAAACCTCGGTAATCGACTTATTTGAGGACGATTGCATTCAAAACGCCCGCTCTTACTATGATTTCGGTCCGCGATACGTTGTACGCTCTCCTCACATCGGCGGCGCACCGGACGTTGCCAATTCTCTACACGCCATTCAAAAGCTTGTATTTGATGAAAAAAGAATCTCCTTGCCCGAATTGATTCAGCTTCTTAACGATAACTGGGAAGGCAATGAGCCCCTTCGTCTTTACGTCAAAAACAGTTATACCTATTACGGAAACGATTCCGATGAAGCCGATCAGTGGCACAGCAGGCTTCTAAACGATTTCGCAAAATTTGTCGACCGTTGTAACGATTTAAGCAATTGCCCTGCGTTGTTCATCCCCGGTATCAGCACCTTCGGTCGGCAGATTGAATGGTGCGCCAATCGGTCGGCAACCGCCTTTGGCTATCGCAAGGGCGACATCCTTTCCGGCAACGACTCCCCCGTTCCCGGAACGGATACCAACGGTGCCACCGCCATCATTAAATCCTACTGCAAAGCCGATTTGGTACAACAAAGCTGCGGAGCAGCGCTGGATATCAAGATTTTTCCCCACTCCCTCAGCGGCGAAAACGGCATCACTGCGCTGATCGCCCTGATGGACGGGTTTCTCACGCTGGGCGGTTTTTTCATGCAGCTTGATACGTTGGATGTCCAAACGTTACGCGAAGCGCAAAAAGATCCGCAACGGTTCAAATCCCTCTCTGTTCGGGTATCGGGTTGGAATGCCCGCTTTGTTACATTAAACAAAGAGTGGCAGGATATGATTATCGAGCGCAGCGCCCAAGAATTTTAAAATATATAAAAAGCAAGCAACAATGTTGCTTGCTTTTTATAGTTAATCTAACACGCCCTGAGAAATAAGATAGACTGCGACTGCGATATGTAAAACCAGCATAGCAGGTAGGCCAACGGCAAACCTCCAATGCCGGGTCTTATGCCGAAAGCAATACATTCCGGCAGCAGCGCCGACCGAGCCGAACAAAAATGCACAGATCAACAGCACGCGTTCAGGGATGCGCCACGCTCCACGCTTGGCTTTCCATTTATCAATGCCCATCATCAAAAAGGTAATCAAATTCCAAACGGATACTATAATCAGAATGATTTTCATAAGCCCTTTACCTGCCTCGGATTTTTTTATAGCACGACGAAAACAAACGGGTAATTTGCTGATCGACAAAGCCCCACAAAAAGCTTGCGATCAACGTAATTAAGAAATATGCGGATAACAAAACCATCGGCGATGCATCCCAAGCAAGCTGCTTGAGAACCTCAACAAAAAAGACGTGGGCAAAATAGGCACCGAAGGTCACCGTCGACAAACGGCTGACTGCGGACGGAACCGCTTTGATACAGCTTTTACACAGCAAAAAGATGGCGGCCGCCTCCACGTAATGGTTCAGCGAATACCCGCCGTGGAACAGAAAATCGCCGCCGTTTTGCACACGGTACATACTCACCAACGGAACACCGACAAAAAACAGTAAACCTACAAAATAAATTGCATATTTTATCTTTACCGACGGCTGATAGATACCAAGCAAATAGCCTAAAATCATATAGCCCAAATAGCCGACAAAACCGTCGTCTGCCAAATACACAAAAATATATCCCTCTGCCACCGTGTTAATAAAAGGTCTGAGCGTGGTATGGAAAACCACCAAAAGCAAAAAGAAAATCGCAAGACGCGGACCGATCTTTTGCAAAATCATCTGTATAAACGGCATCAGCAAATACAAAAACAAAATTGAATAGATAAACCACAGATGATAGGCGCTGCCCGCATGAAACAATGATTTGAAAAAATCAAGAAAAGAAGGGGTTACATCATTGAGGTGGCAGAAAAAGAAGTAATAAAAAATATCGTAGAGGATAAACGGAATTCCAATTTTAAGGATTCGATGTTTATAAAAGCCCGTAATATCCGTAATCTCCTGCCGCAACAAAAGGTAGCCACTGATCATAAAAAAGAGTGGCACACCGACACGGCAAAGCTCATTTACAAAGCCAAGCACATACCACGTTTTGGTTCCGCAGTTGGCCGTATTATTATAATAATCGCAAATACAATGCAATAAAATCACCAAAACGATCGCAAAAACACGGATAAAATCAATATATCCGCAGCGATTCTTCTTTTCGACCATACTTATCCCACCCTTCTTTTGGAATTATATCACAGATTTTGATGATTTTCAATGATATATCGCTGACGCGATATGATATACTATCCATTCCTTCATATGCCGAAGGCATATATCATCGCGCAAAGTGCGATATCATATCGAAGATATATCACCCGTTCCGCAAGGAACGGATATCATTGAAAAAAGTCACCTTTGTCGGTAGACAAAAGTGACTTTTTTCGTGGTGGGCCATCAGGGACTCGAACCCCGGACCAACCGGTTATGAGCCGGTAGCTCTAACCAACTGAGCTAATGGCCCGCTTTTAGCGTTATTTAATTTTAGCACAACTGTTTTATGTTGTCAAGCAAAATTGCCGACGGCAGAGCCGTCGGCAATCAAATCAGTTTTCTTCGACAAATTTCAGCAAATCCGAAAAATCGCCCTGCGGATAGCGGGAGTAATCGGCAGCAAGGTGCCGTCCAAATCAAACAATACGTTTTTGATCATCAACGGGTGAACTCCAATACATAGCTGAAGGAAAGGGACTCGCCGTTGACCTGATATTGTTCGGCAAGCTGCGGTCCGCAAGAGCCGCTGCCGAGGCCGCTCATCATGCCATCCAGGCAAAGGACGGCCATCTCGGTTTCATAGACCAATTCATGGTCGTGGCGGGTTTCGGTCAGATGCTCCTGGGTAAAGCGCGCAGTATTGAAGGAGAAGGGCTTATCCTGCGCGGTCACCTTCAGCGCACCGATACTCATTTCTTCAGTACCCCAATGGCTGCTGCTTTCCTGCGGGCGGATAAAGCGCTCATGCACATGGGCGCCGACCTTAAAGCGGCCGTAATGCTGCGCATGATGCAGATCCACGTAGGCGGCACCCGGGCCATAGCCGAGATAGGTGGCCGTACGGTTGGCGTTCTTCGGCAGGAACAGACGAAGACCAAAGCGCGGCAGGAAGGGCATCAGGAGATTGCGTTCACCGTCGACCTTAACCAAAATTGCGCCCTTGGCATCAATATGATACACGGCGGTAAACTCCATGATATTCTGCAAATAGATGGCACCTGCGCTCATTTTCACGGTAATGACGACCCCATCCTCGCCCTTTTCAACAACGGTTTCATAGGGACGGAAGATAACGCGATCATAGCCGCACCGCATCCATTCAAGCTTGATCTTACGATCATTATCGGTGGGAGCGCGCCAAATATTATATTCCATCGGACGATAGAGGATCTCCTCTTCCCCGCGCACCAGCTGATCAAAGAGACCGCGACGCTTGGAATAGGTATAGCAGAAGCCTTCCCCGCTGACGATCACGGTATCATCATCCTCGGTATAGGAAACCTCGCCCACAACGGGAGCGTAAACCTTAGGCTGATAGGCGGTCAGCTCCACATCGTCCACACCAAGAGCATAACCTCTGCCTGCCCAAGGGGTATCGGTGAGCTGATGGAGATAGAACTGAACGTTGCAATGACCCTCGGGAAGCTCGGGCAGGCGCAGTTCAAATTCAACGGTCTCATGAGGTGCAACCGCGGGCAGATCGATCCAGCCGCCTGCAATCTTATTGCCGTTGCAGATGACGTCATAGGTGATCTCACACAGGGACGAAAGATTCGTGAAATCGAGATAATTGGTCACCTTAAAGGTGTTGCCGCCGACATAGGCAAAGCGGGCGGGACGATGAACATTCTTATACTCTTCAACCGCAGGCGAGGGGCGGCGGTCGGGATATACCAAGCCGTCAACGCAGAAGTTGCCGTCATGGGGGAATTCGCCGCTATCACCGCCATAAAGGAAGCCGGTTTTGCCGTCCTCGGTCTTGATCTCGACTGCATGGTCACACCACTCCCAAACGAAGTTACCGCAGTAGCCGGGATGACGGTTGGTGCATTGCCAATAGTCCTCCAGATCGCCGGGGCCGTTGCCCATGGCATGGCAATACTCGCACAGGACATAGGGCAGGATTTCGCCGCTTTGATCGGCGGCGGGCAAAACGGTATATTTTTCCTGCGTAAGATCCTTAACGAGATCATTCTCGAAATACTGATCGATCCGCTCAATGGGCGCATACATACGGGAATAAAGCTGAACGTTGCTATAATCGGGAACGACCCCCTCCAGCAAAGCGGAGGTACGCTCATAGTGACGCAGGCGGGAGGTATCGCGCTCGGCAAAATACGCCAGCTCCGCCTCGGGGCCGATGCCGTAGCCCGATTCATTACCCGCCGACCAGATGACAACGCAGGGATGGTTCTTATCCCGCTCCACCATCATGACCGCGCGATCGCGGAAGGATTCCACAAAATCGGGATGGGCGGCCAAATAGCCGTAATAATTCACACCCTCGGGATGGATCATGGAAGCGCAACCATGGGACTCCACATCGGCCTCATCAATCAGATAAAAGCCGTATTCATCACAGAGATCATAGAACAAGGGAGCATTGGGATAATGGCTGGTACGGATGGCATTGAAGTTATACTGCTTCATCAGCATCAGATCCTTCACCATCTCCTCGGTGGTGACGGTAGCGCCGCCGACGGGCGAGCTGTCGTGGCGGTTAGTGCCACGGAACTTGATGGCAACCTCGTTCACATAAACGATGCCCTTAACAATCTTGATCTCACGCAGACCGACGTTGACGGGGATCACCTCATCGGCAGTCTTTAAAAACAAACGATAGAGATAGGGCTTTTCGGCATTCCAGAACTTGGCATTCTCAACGCTCATTTCCAAAACGCCCTTGCCTGCGCCCGCGGCGATCTCCTCACCCTTGGCATTGACGAGGGCATAAGAGATTTCCTGCTCGGTGCCAAACTGCTCCAGCTCGACCTTGATTTCAGCGGTCTTTTCGGCAAAATTGCAGGCGGTTTTTACAAAGAAATCACGCAGGTGATTCTCGGGACGATACAGCAAATAAACGTCACGGAAAATGCCGCTGAAACGGAATTTATCCTGATCCTCAAGATAAGAACCGTCGCACCACTTCAGAACGATTACGACCATTTTATTGGTACCCTCGACCACGAAATCGGTCAGATCAAATTCATGGGTGCAGTGGGAAACCTGGCTGTAGCCGACAAATTTTCCGTTGACATAGAGATAGAAGCAGCTATCAACACCCTCGAAATTGATATATGTACGCATTCCCTTGGCTGCGACCTCAAACTCGGTCTTATAAACACCGCAGGGGTTATCGATGGGCACATAGGGAGGATCGAAGGGGAACGGATACCGAACGTTGGTATACTGGATCTGATCATAGCCCTTCATCTGCCAGCAGGAGGGAACCTCCAGCTTATCATAGGATGCGGGGTCATTCTCTTCCCAAGGGGCATCCTTCAGGTCGCGTACGGATGAATAATACTTAAAATCCCAAGTTCCGTTCAGCATCTGCATCCGAGAGCTGTTCTTGCGCAAGCAGCGCTCGGCCGCCTCCTGCTCATTAGCACAGGGAACGTAGTAGCTGCGATTGGGGCAGGTGCCAACGTGCAAAACGGACGGATCTTCAAAATAATTTTTCAGCAACATGGCTTTTCTCCTTTTCGGATAGTATATCAGTATTATTATACAAACTAAAACTTAAGATTTCAATATAAGATTATTGAAATAATGTAAATTTATTGCTATAATGAGGTTGCGAATGGTTATATTCGCAATGGTACCTGCGCTTTAATACAATTGATTTGTAAAAAGGAGATTGCTATAATAGATTTATGAAACGGACTAAAATCAATATCAATCCGAGCGAATACCCCGCAGAGCTTCTCCCCTACCTGAAGGATGCAACCGTTTTCGACAGCAGTTGTTCCCCGCAAGCGAGGGTACTCTTTATCGACAAGGACTGCGGCTATTACCTGAAATCCGCCGATAAGGGCTCCTTGGAGCGGGAGGCGATCATGGACCGCTATTTTTACCAAAAGGGTCTCGGAGCAAATGTTTGCGCCTATTTATCAACGGATCGCGATTGGCTTTTGACCGAGCGGGTCGAGGGCGAGGATTGCTGCAATCCCCTCTACATGGCCGAGCCCGAGCGGCTTTGCGTGCTTTATGCAAAAACGCTGCGAATGCTGCATGAGATCGACGGCTCCGATTGCCCCATTCAAAACCGCACCGCAGAATATCTCCAAACGGTGGAGCGCAACTACAAAGCAGGGAGCTTTGACACCAACTATCTGCCGAAGGAATCGCAATTTAACGATGCAGAAAGCGCCTACCGTTTCGCTATGGAACACGCACATTTATTAAAAAGTGATACCCTCATTCACGGTGATTATTGCCTGCCGAACGTTTTACTGCATAATTGGAAATTCAGCAAGTTTATTGATCTCGGTAACGGCGGCATTGCCGATCGGCACATTGATCTTTTCTGGGGCGTTTGGACCCTCAACTTCAATTTTAAAACCGACAAATTTCGCGATCTTTTTCTGGATGCCTACGGGCGGGACAAGATCGACGAAGCCCTCTTCCGCGTTATCGGCGCGATGGAATGCTTTGGTTAAATAATTTTACATAAAAGGAGAACAAACCATGCAAATGACACTTCGTTGGTACGGCTCGAAGTTCGATACCGTAACCCTGCAGCAGATTCGCCAGATCCCCGGCGTCAAGGGGGTTATCACCACCCTTTACGATACCGTTCCCGGAGAGGTTTGGAGCAAGGAGCGCATCCAAGCCATGATCGAAGAGGTTGAGGCGGCAGGCTTGACCGTTGCAGGCATTGAAAGCGTCAACATTCACGACGAGATCAAGACCGGCGGTCCCAACCGCGATCTTTACATCGACAACTACATCGAGACCTTGGAAAACCTCGGTCAGGCGGGGATCCACATGGTTTGCTATAACTTCATGCCTGTTTTCGACTGGACCCGCACCGAGATGGCGCGCGTTCGCGAGGACGGCTCTACGGTTCTTGCCTACACCCAAGAGGCCGTCGATGCGCTGGATCCCGAAAAGATGTTTGATTCCATCGCGGGCGACATGAACGGCACGGTAATGCCCGGCTGGGAGCCCGAGCGAATGGAACGGGTCAAGGAGCTTTTTGAACTCTACGAGGATATCGACGAAGAAAAACTCTTTGAGAATTTAGTCTAC
>JAFQKO010000052.1 GCA_017396865.1 Clostridia bacterium
GGGGAATACCTCATCGAGGAGCTGGAGCGGATGGGCATCGCTATGGACAAGTATAAGACGAGTATGCTCGGCCAAGCCTTGAAAAAGGTGTATCGCGGGGAATTGCAGGTGGCGGATAGCGTTGCCATCGCCCGCGATGAGATCGCGCTGGTCTTTGCCAAAAAGGAGCAGACCCCCGAAGCCGATACCGATAGCGGCCTCTACGGCGACGAGGTCGGCACCTGCCCCTTATGCGGCGGCAAAGTGGTCAAGGGTCGCTACGGCTACGGTTGCCTCTCCTATAAGGAGGGGTGCAAGTTCCGTATTAACGGGGTGATCTGCAAGCGGGTGATCCCCATTTCGGCGGCACGGGCGCTGCTCAAGGAGGGTAAGACCCAAAAGCTGGCGGGCTTTACCTCCAAAAAGAATACGTTATTTGATGCGTCCCTCAAATTGGAGGACGGAAAGGTACTGTTTGATTTTCAATGATACTCAAAAAACTGATCGGTGACCGAAAATTTTATAAACGGCTGTTTGCGCTGGCATTGCCCATTATGATCCAGAATTTTATTACGAATTTTGTCAACATGCTGGATAACATCATGGTCGGCAACGTGGGCACGGTGCAGATGAACGGTGTGGCGGTGTCCAACCAACTGCTGTTCGTCTTTAACCTTTGCATCTTCGGCGCGGTCAGCGGAGTGGGCATCTTTACCGCCCAGTTTTACGGCAAGGGCGATACCAAGGGCGTGCGGGATACCTTCCGCTTCAAGCTGATCGTCTGCGGGCTGATCGCTCTGCTGGGGATCGTCTTCTTTTGGTTCTTCGGTGATCATCTGATCGGTCTGTATCTGCGCGGCGAGGGCAAGCCCGCCGATGCGGCGGCCTCCCTGCTCTACGGAGAGCAATATCTTAAAATTATGCTGATCGGGATTATTCCCTATGCGCTGGTGCAATGCTATTCCGGCACCCTCAGGGAGACCGGAGAATCGGTGGTTCCCATGGCGGCGGGCATTGTGGCCGTTTTGGTCAATTTGGGGTTGAATACCTTGCTGATCTTCGGCTTTTGCGGATTCCCCAAGCTCGGCTCCAACGGCGCCGCCGTTGCAACGGTCATCTCCCGCTTTGTGGAGCTGGCGGTGGTTGCGATCTGGACGCGGGTGACTGCCAAAAAGCATCCCTTTATTTTGGGCGCCTATCGTAGCCTGCGGATCCCGCGGGGGCTGATCCGCCCCGTTTTGCAAAAGGGAATGCCGCTGATGCTCAACGAAGCCCTTTGGGCGTCGGGCATGGCCACCGTTAATCAGGGCTATTCGGCTATGGGCTTGGACGTGGTGGGCGCCAATAATATTGCCTCCACCTTCTGGAACGTCTTTTCCATCGCCTTTATGGCGGTGGGCGCGGCGGTCGGCATCATTTTAGGTCAGATGCTGGGCGCGGGCAAAACCAAAGAAGCCAAGGGCGCCGCCCGCAAGCTGATCACCTCCTCGGTGCTGGTCAGCATCGTGATGGCGGTGTTGTATATCCTCTGTGCCGAATTTGTACCAAATGCTTATAAGACCACCGATGATATTCGCCTGCTTGCCACCCGCCTGATGCAGATCGGAGCGCTGGCGATGCCGCTGGATGCCTTCGCCCATGCCTCCTATTTCACCCTGCGCTCGGGCGGTAAAACGTTAATTACCTTTTTGTTTGACAGCTGCTTTGTCTGGGCCGTCAATGTGCCGACGGTGATGCTGCTCAGCCGTTTCACCGACCTTTCGGTGCTGTGGATCTTCGGCATCGTGCAGTTCTCGGCAATTTTGAAATGTATCCTCGGCGTGATTTTGGTGGAGCAGGGAAGCTGGATCAAAAATATTATAGGAGATCAAAAGCATGAACTTTCTTGAAATTGCAAATGCGCGGCAATCCTGCCGTAAATACGATAGTAACCGTGCGGTGGAACAGGAGAAGCTGGACGCCGTTTTAGAGGCGGCACGGCTGGCGCCCTCCGCCTGCAACGGCCAGCCCTATCATCTCACCGTTTGCAAGGGAGCGGCCGCCAAGGCCGCCGCAAAGGCAACGATGGGGATGGGGATGAATCGTTTTGCCGATGAAGCGCCGATCGTCATTGTCATTTCGGAGGAGCCCTACGTTCGCACTGCGGCGGTGGGAGCGAAGCTGAAGAAAAACGATTACCGCTCCATCGATATCGGTATCGTTGCCGCCTACATCACCGCCGAAGCGGCGGCGCAGGGCTTGGGCACCTGCATCCTCGGCTGGCTGGACGATGCAAAGCTGCGCAAGCTCTGCGGGGTGGAGCAGCCGGTGCGGCTGGTGATTACCCTGGGGTATCCCGCCGATGAGCTGCGTAAGAAAAAGAGAAAATCCATCGAAGAGCTGGTAACGGAAAAATAAAAAAACACTGAGCATTGGTTGCCCAATGCTCAGTGCTTTTTTATTGCCTTCCAGAACCCCGCATAAGAACGGTAGCCCACGTATCGGGCGATCTCGCTTAAGGAAAGATCGGTGGTCTTTAAAAGGCGGTCGGCCATCAGCAGGCGAATGCGGGTCAGCTCCTCGCGGAAGGTGCGCCCCGTATGCTCCAAAACCAGCCGTTCGGTCTGCCGCTCGGAGAGATGCAGCTCCTCGGCCAGATCCGAAAGGTGCATATCCTCGCTATAATGATGAACAAAGAATTCATGGATCAAAAAGCCGCTGTCGCTGATGCGCTGTGCGTAAATCGGCTCGGCGCGGCAAAAGGGCGCCGTAAGAAAGGAAATATAAGCGGCAAGCTCGGTGTAATCGTGCTCGGCGGCAGCTTGGTCGATCAGCCGAAAAAAGGTGTCTAAAACCTCTCCCGATACTTTGCGTACCGCAAATTCCGCGCAGGGAAGATCGATCTGAAAGGCGCTGTGCCGTGCCGTTTCTTCCATGGAGATGCAGCCGTGGAAGCAGCGAGGCGGGATGATGAGCACCGAGTTGCTTTCAACGGTTTTTCGCAGATCTCCCGCCTCATAGACCATGGTTCCGTCGGTGATGACGTGGATCTCGGCATAGTTGTGCATATGGAGGGCGGCGGGCTTGCCGTTGTATTGATAAAAGCCACCCTGCAAAAATACCTTGTGGGCTTGCGCACCGATGGGTATGGTTAATTCTAAATTCATTTTCATTTCCTGACCCGACATTCTAAACAGAGGTTGTCGAAATTATTTATTGCAAAATAAAAAGAATCTGCTACAATGAAAGTATACATGGAAAGTTCGATTTTTTCAAGGAGGAA
>JAFQKO010000053.1 GCA_017396865.1 Clostridia bacterium
ACGACGGCTGGCAAAATAAGGCCATCGTTCGCAACTATTCCACCTGCGGCGATTGGAAGCCCGCCAAAAACCGCTTCCCCGATATGCGCCGCTTTGCCGATGCGGTGCATGAGATCGGGATGAAGGTAATGGTGTGGTTTTCGGTACCGTTCGTTGGCTGGGAATCGGAAAATTTCAAGCGGTTTGAGGGTAAGTATCTCTATTCGCTGGATAAAGCAAGCTGTAGCGTTTTAGACCCCCGCTATCGGGAGGTGCGTGAGTTTTTGGCGGAGACCTTTGCCCGTGCGGTAAGAGATTGGGATCTGGATGGCCTGAAGCTGGATTTCATCGACCGCTTTAAGTCCAACGGCATCGTAACTCCCGAGATGGACCATGCCTCGGTGGAGGATGCGGTGGAAACGCTGCTGCGGGAGATCACCGACGCTCTTAAGGCGATCAAAAGCGATATTCTGATCGAATTTCGCCAGCCCTATATCGGGCCCGTTATTTCCACCTATGGCAATATGCTCCGCGTTTGGGATTGCCCCGAGGATCCGCTGACCAACCGCCTCGCCATCGCTGATCTGCGTCTGCTCGGCAGCGGAAGCGCCGTCCATTCGGATATGGTGGTATGGCAGGCCGATGATTCCGATCAATCGGTGGCAACCCACCTTTATTCCACCCTCTTTTCCGTTCCGCAGATCTCGGTGCGGATGGCCGAGCTTTCCAAGGAGCATCAGCAGGTTTTAAAGGCCTTTCTCGCCTTCCGTAACCAACACCGCGACCTGCTGATGAAGGGCGAATTTACCGTGCGCGGGATCGAAAACAACGATTCCTATACCGAAGTGCGGCTTGATGATCAACGGATTGCTCTCTTTACAACGACACCGATCATTCGCTTGGAGCAGGAACTTTCGGAGGATTATGCCATCAACCTTTCGGGCGGCGATGAGGTATTCATCACCGGAGCAACCGACGGTGTGAAGTATGAGATCTTCGATTGCGCAGGTAAGCGGCTTTGCCGCCTGAAGGCTCTGCGTAAAGCCGACCGCATCCTTGCTGTCCCCCATGCGGGCCTGATCCGCTTCGTTCGATGAAAAATGCCGACCCATCGGGTCGGCATTTTTTAGTTTGCTAACTTTTTAAAGAGATCCTCGAAAAGATTGTCGCGGTGGATCTTATAAACGTATTTAAAGAAATGGTTACTGCCGCAATGGGCATAGTGCATATCGTATTCGGGGATGATCGCGTGGCGCAGCTCGTCGAACATAAAGCGCTTATCGTCGTTCAGCAGCCAAGCAACGGCGGTTACGTCCCAGATCACCCGCGTCCAGGGGCGGCCTGCATTACGCTTTTCTGCGGCACGGATGGTATTTTCCAGCAGATAATCGCAGAGAGAATTTTTTCCCTTGAGCCAATGCTCCAGCTCGTAGCGGGAGGTGGTGAAGCAATCGACAACCCCTGCGCAGGGCAGCATAACGAAGGGCACACCGCTTGCCAAAAGTACCCGTGCAGCGGCGATATCCTGCCGCATATTAAATTCCTTGGCGGGATAATGGATGTGGTCGGCGTGGCCGCCCAGCCAAACGATGACGGTGTTTTCCTTCATCGCCGCGGGATTTTTAAGGTATGCAGAGGCCACGTTGGTGATGGCACCGATGGCAACGATGTAGAGGGGATTTTCGGGGGAGTAGTCGTTGGCAAGCTTTGCCATGAAGTCGGCGGCCTCCGATTCCACGGGGGTCTGCTCATCGGGCAGATAGTCGGTGGAGCCGCGGTAGACCATGCTCTTAACGTCCTCGTCGCCGCTCAAATCCAACAATTTGAAAATCTCGTTGTAGCTTTTCTCCATGCCGTCGGCAGGGGAGGTGGAGTTTTCGTTGAGGAACGGTGCGGCGCAAAGTCCCTTTAAATTCAGCCGATCGCGGCTGCGCAGCAGATAGCAGATGGCAAACTGATCGTCGATCTCATTGAAGGCATCGGTATCCAAAATAACGTCCACCTTGCCGGTGGGCGAGGTCAGGTTTTTCATGTATTGAGTATAGTCCATAATTTCATCCTCCGTTTTTTCTTCATTATAACTGCTGCAGCGGCAATTTGCAAGGGATTTTCTTGCCTTTTATAAAAGTAAATGCTATAATTCTTATGAGGTGAAAAGTTTGAAAATAAGTTTTCAAACTTTTGAATTTTAATGCCGATTTTCTCGCCGCTTTTGCGGCAACCGAAAATCATGGCACTTATGACCATTCTATCCTGTGTCATTTGTGCCTTTGGCACAATGAAAGGAATGGTCATAAATATGGAAATCAGAACCTACGAAGATTTAAAATATTGGGTGCGTCAGCCTAACTGCGCAGTCGAGGGCAAGCCGCCGCTGCTCATCTTTTTGCACGGCGCGGGAACGCGGGGCGAGGATATGGAGCGTTTGAAGAATAATTCCTTCTTTGTGCAAACCAAGCCCTTTGAGAATTTCCCCTTTTTATCGGTCGCGCCCCTTTGTGCGCAGGACCAAACATGGTTTGATTATATGCCCAAGCTGAAGGGCATGATCCGCTCCATCCTTGCCGCAGGCGAGGCAGATCCCAAGCGGGTATACCTGATCGGAAACAGCATGGGCGGCTACGGAACCTGGCAGCTTGCCATGAGCGTGCCGGAGCTGTTCGCCGCCATTGTTCCCGTCTGCGGGGGCGGGATGTATTGGAATGCGGGCCGATTGCAAAACGTGCCCGTTTGGGCCTTCCACGGCGGAAAGGATCCAACGGTTTTTGTGGAGGAATCTCAAAAGATGGTGGATGCCGTCAACCGAAAGGGCGGTAATGCCAAGTTGACGGTCTATCCCGAGAATAAGCACGATTCTTGGACCGATACCTTTTCCAACCGTGCGGTCTTCGATTGGCTGTTGACCCATGAGAATGCCGCCGCAGCCTTAACGGATGAATATAATAATGCAGAGGTATACGGATAGGGTAATCAAGCGAAACCAAATCTGCCTCAAAGGGGCATATTTCGGCGCTTTTCACACGATTTATCCTTGCAAGGCGGCAGCCTTGCTGCATCTAAATCGAGCAAAAATCCCTCGAAATCTATTCGCTTTGAGGTCGCAGATTTCAAAAAGTGCGGATTTTTGTTCTATCAAGGCACAAAACACAGCCAATACTGCCGTATTGGCGAGTATTTTAACGAGGAGAGGACGAAAATCCGCCTTTTTGAAACAGGTTTGGATTCGTTTGTTTACCCTATGTGGAACGGTAAAATGAAAGCGGTCACCTTCAGCTACGACGACGGTGTTCTTCAGGATGTGCATCTGATCGAGCTGCTCAA
>JAFQKO010000054.1 GCA_017396865.1 Clostridia bacterium
ACCAGAAAAAAGCATCGACTTTGTCGGTGCTTTTTTCAACTAAATCCACCCTTTCGGGTGGGTGAAATATTGCTTCGCAATGTGAAATTCTCGCTTCGCTCGAATGAAATCGCTGCGGCGGTGGGTGGATTTAATTTCATCTGAGGCAAAGCCGAAGATTTCATCAGCGTTAGCTGATTTCATCCTTGCATCAGCAAGGATTTCATTTTTGCACGAGTTCGAATTCATACGCAAAAACAGCAAAAATATCTTTTTTGTAGCCCATAGACAATAGTAAAAGGCCCCCGCTTGCGGGAGGCCTTTTACTATTGGCGCAGAGTATCCCTTGAGCCACCCAACATTCGTTGCGCAGAGGACGTACACAAGAGCACTATCAAAAGTTGAAAAAACTACCATTATATGCTATAATACCTTCATCCACCATTTAGAAAGGACCCACCATGTACGCACAACGCATTGACCAAGATCTATACCGTGTTCTGATCCCCTTTCAGGACCTTACCACCACCGTTTACATCGCCGTTTATAATGAGGGAACGGCGATCATCGACAGCGGTACCTACCCCTCGGACGTGGATGAATATATCCTGCCCGCTTTGACGGAGCTGGGGGTTGCCGATACGGTGCGCTATTTACTGCTGACCCATCATCACAGCGATCATGCGGGGGGCTTTGCCCGCCTTTCGGAATGCTTTCCGCAGGCAGAGAGCAGCCTGCCCGAAGGACTGGAGGCGATCTCCTTGCCGGGGCATACCGCCGACGCGGTGGGATATCTGGATCATCGCTCCGATACTTTGCTTTCGGGCGATTGCCTGCAGCTTCGGGGGATCGGCAAATATCGCAACGGCATCGGCGACAAAATGGCCTACATCCACTCCGTTGAAACGTTGAAAAAGCGGGCGATCAAGCGCATCGTTGCCGCCCATGAATACGATCCGTTGGGCAGCCTTGCAGAGGGAGAAAAGGCGGTGCGGGAGTATCTTGATCTGTGCATTGAGATCGCAAAGGAGCAATAAATATATAGGGAAATAAAAATTTCTCTTGCAATGCGTGGGATTTTTATATATAATATAAGGTATAATTTAAAAAATGTAGGAGGATTTATCTTATGAAGCGCATTTTCTCGATTCTTTTAGTGCTGGCGATGGTCTTTTCGCTGGCCGCATGCTCCGGTGATTCCGGCATGACCATGGGTACCGGCGGTACTGCAGGTACTTATTATGCTTACGGTTCGATCCTGGGCTCCACCATCAAAGAGCATGCTGACATCAGCGTTACCGCTGTTTCCACCGATGGCTCCAAGGCCAACATTCAGGGCATCGATGCCGGCATCTATCAGCTCGGCACCGTTCAGTCCGACGTTTTGGCTTATGCTTGGGCCGGTACCCAGACCTTTGCCGAGGATGGCAAGGTTGATACCTTCCGTGTTGTTGCCGGCTTGTATGCCGAGGCTGTTCAGCTTATCACCATGGATAAGAACATCAAGAGCGTTGCCGATCTGAAGGGCAAGAGCGTATCCGTTGGTGCTCCCGGCTCCGGTGTTTATTTCAACGCAGTTGACGTTCTGACCGCCGCAGGTTTGACTCTGGACGATATCAAGCCCCAGTATCAGAGCTTCGACGACAGCACCGAGGCGCTGAAGGACGGCAAGATTGATGCCGCTTTCATCGTTGCAGGCGCTCCCACCCCCGCCATCACCGAGCTTTGCCAGACCAACGATGCTTGGCTGGTTCCCATCGACGGCGACATCGCTGATAAGCTGATGGATTCCTGCCCCTACTACACCGCTTATAAGGTACCCGCAGGTACTTATAAGGGCCAGGAGGCCGACGTGACCACCATCACCGTTAAGGCTACCCTGATCTGCTCCGCCGATGCTTCCGAGGATGACGTTTATGCCATCACCGCTGCGATCTTCGATAACATCAAGGATATCTCCCATGCCAAGAGCGCAGAGTTGAGCATCGAGAACGCCACCACCGGTATGGACGCTCCCTTCCATAAGGGCGCTGCCAAGTATTTTGCCGAGAAGGGCGTTACCGTAACCGCCGAGTAATTATAATCCCATAGCGGTTGGCTGCGGCGATCATATCGCCGCAGCCTTTCAATGTCTTTTCCCCAAGGAGGTAAGTTTGTGGCTTTGTTGCAAAAGTTTAAATCCATCTTTAAAAAGAACAAAGCAGAAGAATCCCAGGAGCCGATGGATCTCGATTCGGTGATGAAAAAATTCGACCGAGAGTCCAACACGCGCGTGTGGGAGGGTATCCCTCGGATTCTGGTTAACTGTGTCTTGGCATTTTTTGCCGTTTTCTGCTTGTACGTTACCCTGTTTGCCACCTGGCTGGATGAGGTACGGCTGACGTCTTTTATGGCCTTCATCATCTTTTTGGGTATTTTGGTTTTCCCGGTCAAAAAGGGCAAGCAGCGGGTCAATTTCCTGCCCTGGTACGATATCATCATTATGGTGTTGGGCACGGCTGCGTTCCTCTACTTCACCTTTAATGCCCAAACCATCATCGGTCAGGGCTTGAAGATGGAGGATTATCAGGTCTTTATCGGTATTGTCGGTATTTTGGCGCTGGCCGAGGTCTGCCGCCGTTGCGTGGGTCTGCCCATCCTGCTGGTGGCGGGCGCGCTGGTGGTGTATGCCTTTGTGGCGGGTGTCAACGTTCCGGATCTTTGGAAAAAGCTCTCCCATATCATCCATGAGCTGTTCTACACCAAAAACGGTATTTTCGGCACGCCCGTGAATGCCTGCTCCAAGTTCATCGCCATCTTTATTATCTTCGGCGCCTTTTTGGAGCGAACCGGCATCGCCGATTTCTTCATCAAGATCGCCAACGCATTCGTCGGCCGCTTCTCCGGTGGCCCTGCTAAGGTGGCGGTTATCGCCAGCGCCTTGGAGGGTATGGTCTCCGGATCTTCGGTCGGTAATACCGTTGGTTCGGGTGCCGTTACCATCCCGCTGATGAAAAAGGCAGGCTATAAGCCTGAATTTGCCGCGGCTGCCGAGGCATCTGCCTCCACCGGCGGCCAGATCATGCCGCCGATCATGGGCGCCGCCGCCTTCCTGATGGCCGAGATCGTTCCCGATTACGGCTACAGTAAGATCGTTGTCTGCGCCATTTTGCCTGCCATCCTCTATTTTGCAGGCGTCTTTATCACCGTTCATTTAGAGGCAAAAAAAGAGAATCTGCGCGGCCTGACCAAGGATGAACTGCCCCGTATCAAGCCCCTGCTCAAGCAGCTTTATCTGCTGTGTCCGTTGGTTTTGCTGGTCTACCTTGTCAGCTCCGGCAGTAACTCCCTGCCCTTTGCTGCGGCCCTTGCCATTCTGGCGGCCATTGTTGTCAGCCTCTTTAATAAAGAGACTCGTCTCACCCCCAAGCGTTTGTTTGAAGCGCTGGCTGCGGGCGGTCAAGGCATCATCACCGTGGCTTCCGCCTGCGGTATCGCGGGTATCGTTGCCGGCGTTGTAACCATGACCGGTTTGTTCGACTATTTGAAGGCGGGCATCATCGCCTTCTCCGGTTCTAACGTAATTGTTGCGTTGTTCCTCACTATGATCTGCTGTATCATTCTGGGCATGGGTGTCCCGACCACGGCAAACTACTGCATCATGGCCGCCACCTGCGCGCCCATTCTGATCGAGATGGGCATCCCCGATATTGCCGCTCACTTCTTCGTATTCTACTTCGGCATCGTTGCCGACCTGACTCCTCCTGTCGCGTTGGCGGCCTATGCCGGAGCGGCGATCGCCCAGGCCAACCCCATGAAAACGGCGATCACCTCCACAAAGCTGGCGATCGGCGCCTTTATCGTCCCCTATATCTTCGCGCTGAATCCCGCCATGCTGTTGGTCAATACCACCGTGCCCGAGGTTATTCTGATCTGCGTCTCCTCGCTGATCGGTATGTTTGCGGTCGGTGTTGCAACCGAGGGATGGTTGCTTCATAACGTGCCCTGGTGGCAGCGTTTGATCAGTGCGGCCGGCGGCCTGCTGCTGATCTATCCCGGTTGGATCACCGATGCGGCCGGACTTGTGCTGGTGGCTTGCATCGTTGTTTTGCAGGTGCTTACCAGAAAAAACAACAAAGTTAAAACGGCATAAAGATAAAACGGCACATCCAAGTGGATGTGCCGTTTTGTTACTATAAAACGATCAGCGGAGAGGTTTCATAAACGCGTTCGTTGAGTTCTATGGGCTCTTTTTTATTGGGAGCAGAGTCGTCTTTGTCGATTGCGGAGGCATCGGTTTTTTCCCCTGTTGCCATATTATAATACCAAGTGAGACCGGTCGCGCCATCCCCGCCGGAGAGAATATCGCCGTGAACGGAGAGGGAAATGTGGGCGGGCGCTTGAACCTGATAGGTAGCACCGTTGTTTTGCAGATCGAAATATTGGATGACGTCTGTTGTCTTATCGGTGGTTTTGAAAACCGCCCAATCTTCATTGATGCCGGCAAACCGGTCGGCCTGCACTGTTCCGAAGGTGCGATGGTTTTTTAAGTGAAAATCCATGCTTCTGAAATAGTAGCCATCCTCGGGGGCTTTTTGCAAAAAGTAGATATGATCGCCGCTCGGCGTAGGCTGGAGGATGGGGGAGATCAGCGGGGTTCGTTTTCGTTCCGCAACCACGGAATCGGACCGTATCACGATCTGCTCGGTTCCGTCGGTAAGCAAAATGACGTAATTCGAGCCGCGGGGGTAGCCGAGCAAAAATTGATCGGTTTCATCGAGGGCGCATAGGGGAATTTTGCGAGGAGCATCCTCTTGCAGATCGACGGCAATGAATTGCTGATTGCCTGCAATCAGCAATAATGAGCCGAGTTGCCCGTAGATATGACCGCCCTGCAGAAGGCAAACCGCGTCGTGGGGATTATCGTCTGCAACGGAAATAACGTAGGCGCGATCTCCGCTGATTCTGTTCAGGTAGGTGCGGTTATTATAACTGTAGCGCGCAGGGGCATCGGAGAAGGGAATATTATCGGTAAGCGTATCGCTTGAAAAGCAGTTGTGGTCGGGCACGGGCTGATCGAGAGCTAACTCGGCTTTTTCTTGCGCACAGCCCGAAAGAAGCAGGAAAATGATCAAAGCGAACGAAAGAAGTGTCTTTTTCATAATTTTTACTCCTTTTAAAGTATTATTGTTTTTTGAAAGAAAAACGCACAGAAACTACTTATAAAGCAGATTCTGTGCGTTTCTTGGGCTATGTCCTAGTATTAGTTCGTATTGGGAATAGATTTTTACGCACATTACTGCTATCAAGCATAATAAAATACATAAAAATCGCTTCCTTTCGATTCTCTTTACACTTTTATTATATGATCATTTCATCGAAAAAAGCAAGAAGAATTTAAAAATTGGTGTTTTGAACAATGAAAAAAAAGAAATTTGTGCAAAATGCCAATTTCAATAATATAAAAGAGATAATCAAAACATATCGCAGATGGCGCGCACCCGCTCCATTGCTTGCTCGGGGGTGGAGGTGCCGGTGGTGCCGAGCTGCTGGATGGTCACCGAGGAGACCGCGCAGGCGATCACCGCCGCTTCAGCGGGGGTGAGGCCTACCGTCAGCCCTAAAATGATGCCCGCATTGGATGCATCGCCGCAGCCGGTGACGTCGAAGGGCGGCTCAACGGGAAAGGCGGGAATTTCGCTTAAGGGATCGGAAAAGACCATGATGCCGTCCTTATTACGGGTGATGAATACGTCCCGACCCGTCAGCTTTTTCATCTGCTCGCCGCCTGCCAGGATATCAGCGCGGCGCTCGGGATCGCCCGAAACACCGCAGTATTTCATCAGCTCATAGTTGTTGCACTTGACGTAGGCATTTTTAAATTCCGCCGCAAAGGCGCGGGAATCTACCAAGAAGGGGATGGTCAGCTCGCCTGCCAGCGCGTTGATCTTCTCCCGCATATAGTCGCCGACCACACCGCTGTTGCGCTCGTAGAACTGGTCGGAGATAATAACTCCGTCGGCCTCCTTGACCGCCTCTTCAAATTCGGCGATCAGCGCATCGGCCAGCTCCTCGGAGGGGCTTTGGCGATTGCGGAAGTCCAGCCGCAGATCCTCTGCCCAGCCGTCGGCGGTCTTGCGCATGGTTTTGACGTAGGCTGCGGTCACCAGCTCCTTGGTGAGGATCATATGCTTGGTGTCGGCGCCCAGCTTTTGAAGCAGTTGCATCAGCTCAAAGCCCTCGCCGTCGTCGCCCGCAAAGCCCACGCAGATCACCTTTGCGCCGAGGGCGCAGAGGTTATTGGTGATGGTGCCGGCCACGCCTGCCGCCATCTTCTTTTCGTAGATCTGCCAGGCGGGCTTGCCCGATTCCACCGAGATATCGTCCTCGGCGGGGTCGGAATAGAGATATTTATCAAGGCAGTAGTCGCCCAAAACGACGATGGTGCAGTCGGGCACCTTTTTGAAGGCGGTTGCAATTTTGTTTGCGTCCATTATTTTGCCTCCTCGTCCAGATCCATGATCAGCTTGGCCAGCGCAGGAACGGTCTGCTGATGCTCGCCGCGGATGTAGTAGCTCTTGCCGCCGTCTGCCACGGTGCGGGCAAGGATGGTCTTCCAGGGGCGGAAGTAGTAGCGGGGATCGCTCTTGTCGGGGGCGGTGGTGGTGTTGTCGCTGTCGTCGATGGCCAATAGGTCAAAAACGGCGGTGGTGAAGTTGTTGATGGATTCACCCTTCTGCTTGGCCACGTTGCGCACCATCGAAAGGGCCTTCAGATACACCTCGGGCCCTGCCACTGCGGAACCGAAGTTGAGGAAGGCGCCGTGCTGTAGCTTGGTCAGGCTCTGGGTGTAGATGAGGAAGTCGTTGTAGGAGCAGATGCCCATCGCTGCACCGTCGCAGTTGGGGTGCTCGTGGATGATGTCGTTTCCGATGCCGATATGCACCGTGCAGGGAACACCTAAATGGTAGCCCATCGCCAGCACGCTCTGCTCGCGGTAGGGGAAGTTGTG